>JBKJII010000131.1:0-6152 GCA_046598505.1 Caulobacter sp.
CAGTTGCGCGCCGCCCAACGCGTCCGGCTGACGGGGGCGGCCGAATGACGGAAGGGGCCCATCTGTCGGTTCTGCTGGGCGAGGTGGTCAGCGCCCTGCGGCCGGGACCTGGCGAGTTGATCATCGACGGCACTTTCGGCGCGGGCGGCTATGCTCGCGCCTTTCTCGATTCCGGGGCCCAGGTCGTCGCGTTCGACCGCGACCCGACCGCGCGGCGCTTCGCAGCGCCGCTGGAAGCGACCGGCCGGTTCAAGCTGATCGAGGCGCGCTTCTCGGAAATGGGTGATCATTTCGCCCCGGGCTCGGTCGACGGAGTCGCCCTCGACATCGGCGTCTCGTCGATGCAGCTGGACGAGGCCGAGCGCGGCTTTTCGTTCATGCGCGACGGTCCGCTCGACATGCGCATGAGTGACAAGGGCCCGACAGCGGCTGATCTGGTCAACACGCTGGAAAAGGACGAGCTGGCGCGGATCATCTGGCTCTACGGCGAGGAGCGCGAGAGCCGCCGTATCGCGTCCTTTATCGAGCGTCGTCGCGCGACCCAGCCTTTCGAACGCACGCTGGACCTGGCGGAGGTTGTTGAAAGGGCCCTCGGCGGCCGTCGTGGCGCCAAGACCCATCCGGCGACAAAAGCGTTCCAGGCCCTGCGTATCGCGGTCAACGAGGAGCTGTCCGAACTCGAAGCGGCCCTGGTCGCCGCAGAACGCATCCTCAAGACGGGTGGCCGGTTGGCGGTGGTAACCTTCCATTCGCTTGAAGACCGCATCGTGAAGGCCTTCTTCACCGCCCGGTCCGGCAATCTGCCGGGCGGCTCGCGTCATGCTCCGCCGGTGGCGGGCGGACCCGCGCCGACCTTCGCCCTGCCGTTCAAGGGCGCTGTGGAGTCTGGCGACGCCGAGCTCGCGGCCAATCCCCGCGCCCGGTCGGCGAAGCTTCGCGCCGGCGTGCGCACGCAAGCGCCGGCCTGGAGGGACGCGGCATGATGACGGCCCTGCTCAACCACCGTATTCGCGGCTTCCGCACGCTGAACATCGTCTTCGCCGCGACCCTGCTGGTGCTGGCGGTCGGCGTAAACCTGGCCAAGACCATCGCCGGTCGCGAGCGCAACGAAATCGGCCAGGTCGAGGTCGACATGGCAAAGGAGCGCCAGCGTATCCGGGTGCTCGAGGCCGAGGTGGCGCACCTGGAACAGCCGGAGCGGCTCGAGCGCCTGGCCCGCGGCTATCTCGAGATGGCGCCGACCACAGCGCGCCAGGAGGCTTCCGTCGACACCCTCGCCGAGGTCGCGCATCGGCCTCCCCGGGCCCAGACCGTTTCGACCGTGGGCGTGACGGTCCCATGAGCATCGCCGATCTCGCCCCGCATCGCTATCCGCTGATCTGGCGCTGGATCATCGAGCGGGTCTGGCGTGTCGAGCATGCCTTCGAGCGCGCCCATTCTGATGGCCGAGCCGAAAACGACACCCGCATCCGTATCTTCGTCGTCCTGGCCGTATTCGCCGTCGGCTTTCTGGTCATGGCGGGCGGCGCGGTGTGGTCGGCCACCTTCGCCCACGCCGGTCGGAGCGGCGGCACGGTCGCCGGGGTGCCGGAGCGCGCTGATCTCGTGGACCGCGAGGGCCGGCTGCTGGCCGTCAACCTGATCCACTATTCGCTGTCGCTCGAGACCAAGGACGTCTGGAGCAAGCGTGAAACCCGGGCGGGTCTGCTCGCGGCCCTGCCGCAACTGACGCCCAAGCAGGTCGATCGCGCCCTGGCGGCAAAGCGGCGCGCCTTCCTGGTCGGCGGTCTGACGCCGGCGGAGCGGGCGCGGGTCCACGATCTCGGCCTGCCGGGCGTCATCTTCGAGCCGGAGGAGCGCCGGGTCTATCCGCTGGGTCCACTGGCGGCGCATCTGATCGGCTATACCGAAAAGGGCGGAGCCAGCCTCGCCGGCGCCGAACGGGCGCTGCAGGACGACATCCTGACGGCCGGGGCCGCCGGCAAACCCGTCGCCCTGTCCATCGACGTGCGAGTCCAGGCCGCACTCGAAGAAGAGATGACCGCCGCCGCCAATGAATACCATCCGAACGGCGCGGTCGGGATCATCACCAACATCCACACGGGCGAAATCCTGGCCCTGGCCAGCTGGCCGGACTTCGATCCGAACTTCCAGCAGCGCGCGACGCCCGACCAGAAGCTGAACCGCGCCGCAGCCTCGGTGTTCGAGATGGGGTCAACCTTCAAGGCCTTCACGGTGGCGATCGGGCTGGACACCAGGGTGGCCACGCCGGACTCGACCTACGACGCCCGCGTCCCGTTGAAGATGGGCTACCGGACGATCCACGACTACCACGGCACCAATCGCATCCTGACCCTGCGCGAGGTGTTCAATCACTCGTCCAACATCGGCACCGCCTTGCTGGCCCACGCCATCGGCAACGCCCAGCTGGCGCGGTACTACGACGCCTTCGGCCTGACGCGCAGGGCCAAGGTCGAGCTTGTCGAATCCGCCCGGCCCCTGACGCCGAAGAAATGGGACGACGACGACATCGCCAGCGTCTCGTTCGGTCACGGCATCAACGTCTCGCCGCTGACCCTGGCGCAGGCCATGGGCGCCATTCTCAATGGCGGCCAGATGATCCCGCTGACCATTCGAAAAATGCCCGTCGGCTATCGTCCCCAGGGCCATCGCGTGGTGTCCGAGCAAACCACCATGTCGATGCTGCAGATCATGCGCGGCAACGTGGTCGAGGGCACCGGGCGCAAGGCCGACGCGCCGGGCCTGTTCGTCGGCGGCAAGACCGGCACCGGCGAGAAGTGGGACCCGACCATCCGTCGCTACAGCGATTACAAGCAGGTCGGCTCCTTCGCGGCGGTGTTCCCGACCGAGGGACCGGTCGATGCGGACCGCTACTTTGTCCTGATCCTGATGGATGAACCCAAGGGCGGAATCCGCACGGGCGGCTGGGTCGCCGCGCCCGCCGTGGGCCGCACCATCGACCGCATCGCGCCGTTTCTGGGCGTGCCCCGCCGCATGACGCCGCCCGTCGGCGCGCCGACCCTGATCGCCGCCCGCGCCACCGTCGTCGTTCCGGGCGCAGCGCCGGGGGCGGGCTTGTGACCGCGCTGCTGTCGCAGATCGTCGGGCAGCCGGTCAGTCCTGATCCCCTGATCACAGGAGTGACCGCCGACAGCCGCAAGGTGAAGCCGGGCTTCCTGTTCGCCGCCCTGCCGGGCTCGAAAGTCGATGGGCGCACCTACGTCAGCGGCGCGATCGCGGCGGGGGCGGCGGCCGTCCTGGCGCCCGACGATGTCACCAGCGACGCCGTTCCGGTGATCCATTCGACAGACCTTCGGCGGGCCTACGCCCTGGCTGCCGCCGCCTTCCGGGGCGACCAACCGGCGACATGCGTGGCGGTGACGGGCACCAACGGCAAGACCTCGGTCGCCACCTTCTGTCGCCAGATCTTCGCCCGGCTGGGTCGCAAGGCCGCCAGCATGGGCACGCTGGGAGTCACGGTCTCCGAGGCCGGGAGGACGGACGTCCAGATTACCCCGCCGGGCCTGACCACGCCGGACGCCGCTGATGTCGCCGAACTGATGGCCGGGCTGGCGGCCGACGGCGTGACCCACGTGGCGCTGGAAGCGTCTTCGCACGGAATCGATCAGCGCCGGCTGGACGGCGTGACCCTGACGGCGGCCGGGTTCCTGAACCTGACACAGGACCATCTCGACTATCACGGCACCATGGGCGTCTACCGGGCGGCCAAGCTGCGCCTGTTTGAGACTCTGCTGCCGGTCGGCGGGACCGCCGTACTCAACGCCGACAGCGACCAGTTCGAGGCCTTCGCGAAGGTCGCGACCGAAACAGGCCATCCGGTGCTGTCCACGGGCGAGGCCGGAAAAGGTCTGCGCCTGACCGCACGGCGTCTGACCGCTGACGGCCAGCATCTGACGGTCGAGCACGATGGCCGGCGACATGAGATTCACCTGCCGCTGGCCGGCGCCTTCCAGGCCGACAACGCGCTCGTCGCGGCGGGCCTGTGCATTGCCGCCGGCGAGAATGCGGTGGCTGTGCTGGCCGCGCTGGAGCACCTGAACGGCGCGCCGGGCCGGCTGCAGCATGTCGGCGCCGGCCCGTGCGGCGGCGAGGCTTATGTCGACTACGCCCATACGCCAGATGGTCTCGAGACGGTCCTGAAGGCGCTTCGTCCGCACACCGACGGCAAGCTGATTGTGGTCTTCGGCGCCGGCGGCGACCGCGATCGCGGCAAGCGCCCGCTGATGGGTGGCATTGCGGCGCGACTGGCCGATGTGGCCATCGTCACAGACGACAATCCGCGGTCCGAAGTCCCTGCGGCCATCCGCGCTGAAATCCTCGCTGCTGCGCCTGGAGCGCGCGAGATCGGTGACCGTCGCGACGCCATTCGCGCCGGCGTTGCGGTGCTGGAAAAGGGAGATGTGCTCGTCGTGGCCGGCAAGGGACACGAGCAGGGCCAACTGGTCGCCGGTGTGACCCACCCGTTTGATGACGTCGCTGAAACGGCCGCCGCCCTGGGTCTCGAGCTGGCCCATGGCTGACGCGCTCTGGACGTCCGCCGACATCGCCAGGGTCACCGGTGGCCGCGCCGTCGGCGCGCCGTTCGAGGCGACCGGCGTCTCCATCGATAGCCGGGCCGTCGATCCCGGCGACCTGTTCGTCGCCCTGGCCGGCGAGCGTGACGGCCACCTGTTCACGCCCGGCGCCCGGACCGCCGGCGCGATCGGGGTGCTGGCGTCGAAACCCGTTGAGGGCCCACATGTGCTCGTGCCCGACACCTTGAAGGCGTTGGAGGCGATGGGGGTCGCCGCTCGCGACCGGTCGCTGGCCATACGCGCGGCGGTCACCGGATCAGTCGGCAAGACCAGCGTCACGCAAGCCATCGCTGCGGGACTTGCGGGGGCTGGCCGGTGGCACTCCTCGGTCAAGTCCTACAACAATCACATTGGCGTCCCCCTGACCCTGGCCCGGATGCCCTGGGCCACCGAGCGCGCCGTGTTCGAGATCGGCATGAACCACGCCGACGAAATCACGCCTCTGTCCGAAATGGTTCGGCCCGACGTCGCGGTGGTGACGACGGTGGGGCCGGTCCACATCGAGAATTTCCTGGACGGCGAAGCGGGCGTGGCCAGGGCGAAGGCCGAAATCTTCGACGGCATGGAGGCGGGCGGCGTGGCCGTTCTGAACGCTGACAACCGGTGGTTCGGGCAACTCGATCTGGCGGCGCGCGCCGCCGGCGCACGGGTCGTGTCGTTCGGGTCGGGCGAGGGCTGCGACGCACGCCTGCTGGACTTCTCGGCAGCCGGGGGCCACGCCAGCGTCCGCGCCGTGATCCACGGGGAGGCGATCAGCTATCCGCTGCTTCAGACAGGCGTGCACTGGGGCCTCAACAGCCTCTGCTCGCTGCTGGCCCTGGACGCGATGAATGTTGACCGGAGCACCACGCTGACGGCGCTCGGGGCTTTCGCGCCCCTGGCCGGTCGGGGGGCAGAAACGACGGTGCGCATCCCTGGCGGGGCTTTCACCCTGATCGACGAAAGCTACAACGCAAACCCGATCTCGATGGCGGCGGCCTTCCGCACGCTCGGCGCCCGCCAGGCGCGGGGCCGGCGGATTGTGGTGCTGACCGACATGCTGGAGCTCGGTCCGGACGCGCCTGCCTTTCATGCGGCGCTGGCGGAACCGATCGAGGCCGCAAACGTCGATCTCGTGTTCTGCGCGGGACCGATGATGAAATCACTCTGGGACGCCCTTCCGCCGACTCGTCGGGGCGGCTACGCGGAGACGGCGGCGGAGGTGGCGCCGCGCCTCGCATCGGCCGTAGAGCCGGGCGATCTGGTGATGGTCAAGGGGTCGAATGGCAGCCGGGCGAGCGTGATAGCCGCCGCCCTGGCCGGGCTCGACAATACGGGGGAGACGGCCTGATGTTGCAATTCCTTGCCGACTGGCGAGACTCTGTCCCGCTGCTCAACCTGCTGAAATATCTGACGTTCAGAACCGGCATGTCGACGGCGACAGGGTTCCTCATCGCCGTGGCCATGGGATCGCGGTTCATCAACTGGATGCGCGCCAGGCAGGGCAAGGGCCAGCCGATCCGCAAGGAGGGCATTGAACGGCACGTGCTGGAGAAG
>JBKJII010000226.1:0-1035 GCA_046598505.1 Caulobacter sp.
AGCAGCCGCCGACGATGTTGACGATGCCGCTCTCGGCCCACTCCTGCAGCATGCAGGCGGTCTCGTGCGGCTGCTCGTCGTACTGGCCCATGGCGTTGGGCAGGCCGGCGTTGGGAAAGGCCGCCACCAGGGTGTCAGCGATGCGTGACAGCTCGGCGATGTGCGGCCGCATCAGCTCCGCCCCCAGGGCGCAGTTCAGGCCGATGGCGAACGGCCTGGCGTGGCGCACGCTGTTCCAGAAGGCCTCGACGGTCTGGCCTGACAGGGTGCGGCCGGACCTGTCGGTGATCGTGCCGCTGATCCAGATCGGCAACTCTTCGTGGCCCTCGTCGCGCAGGTCGAGGATCGCCTTGATGGCCGCCTTGCAGTTCAGGGTGTCGGTGATGGTCTCGATCAGGAACAGGTCGACCCCACCCTCGTAGAGACCCCTCACCTGCTCGCGGTAGGCCTCATAGACCTGGTCAAAGGTCACCGTCCGGGCGCCGGGGTCGTTCACGTCCGAGGACATCGACAGCATGACGTTCAGCGGCCCGATCGAGCCGGCGGCGAAGCGCGGCTTGTCCGGCGTCTTCGCGGTCCAGCGGTCAGCGGCGGCCCGGGCCAGTTTCGCGCCCTCGAGGTTGATGTCGTAGGCCGCGCTTTCCAGGCTGTAGTCGCGCTGGGCGATGGACGTGGCGCTGAACGTGTTGGTCTCGCTGATGTCGGCGCCGGCCTGAAAATAGGCGTCGTGCAGGCCGGCGATGATATCCGGCCGGGTCAGGCACAGGACATCGTTGTTGCCCTTCATCTGGCCCTTGTGGTCGGCGAACCGCTCGCCGCGGAAGTCCTCTTCGGACAGGCCCTGGCGCTGGATCATCACCCCCCAGGAGCCGTCGAGCACAAGGATGCGCTCTTTGGCGGCGGCCTTGAGGGCGGCGATACGGTCCTGGCGGGTCATGCCGCGGCCTCCTCGGGAGCGATCGGCGTCTCGCGCACGCCCAGCACGCGGCAGATGGCGTAGACCAGATCAGCCCGGTTCAGGGTGTAGAAGTGGAA
>JBKJII010000289.1:0-14268 GCA_046598505.1 Caulobacter sp.
ACGACGCCATCAGCAGCGACAGCGGCGTGCTGCACGCTTTCCTCGGCGCCCAGACCCGCGAGGAATTCATCGCGCTTTATGACCAGATGCTGCCTGACCAGGGCGAGGGCATTTTCAGTTCACTGAATGCCATCACCAGCACCATCTCGCGCCTGACGGGCGCACGCCCTGATCCTCGCGAGCGCTATGGCCCCGACAGCTTCTGGATGCAGGAGATCAATGTTGGCGTGATCCGTGAAACTGGCGCCGGCCTGGGGTCCGACACCAAGGCGTTCGGCTTTGTCGGCGGTTACGAGAGCATGGGCGCCGACGGTGGCGCGCTGGGGGCGACCCTGGCCTTCGTCACGGCGGAAGAGCAGGACGACATCGCCACGGTCGGCGAACAAACCAGCGTCTCCCTGCTTGAAGCGGGCGTCTACTGGCGCCGGTCGGTCAACGGCTGGCTGTTCAGCGCCCGCGGCAGTGGCGGCTACGCCTGGTTTGACGGCGACCGCGTATTCGTATCCCCGACCGATAGCCTGATCCGCCAGGCCGACTCCGGCTGGAACGGCTTCACCGGTCAGGCCAGCGTCAGCGCCGCCTACGAAGCCAACCTCGGCGTCTTCTACATGCGTCCGCTGGTCAGCGTGGACTACCTGTATGTGAACGAAGGTTCGCGGCAGGAAACCGGTGGCCAGGACGCTTTCAATCTGTTCATCGATGGACGCACCAGCAGCCGCTTGTCTGGAACGGCGGAAATCGCTTTCGGCGCAAACTTCGGCCGCGAACTCTGGTGGCGTCCCGAGCTTCGGCTCGGCTACCGCGCCCACTTGGGCGGCGAATTGGGTCAGACGGTGTTCCGCTTCAAGAACGGCCAGCTCGTGGCCCTCGACCCGAGCGAACAGGGCAACGCGGCCATCATCGGCCTGTCGCTCAAGGCAGGCACGCCGATGTCCTACGTGGCCATCGAAGGGATCTACGAAATGACCGACGGCGAGGATGTCTACAATCTGCAGCTCGCCGGCCGCATGATGTTCTAGAGGCGGTCGGGCCTCGGCCCTTCCCCTGCAAGGCAATCAAGAACCGCCGCCGGATCCCCTGGGTCCGGCGGCGGTTTCGTTTCCGGAGCCGGCATTCCGGGCCGTCCCCAGAATCCCTGCATCCGACCAAATTAAAACTCTAGCGATGCGATGGGACTAAAGTGGTTTGATGCCTCATGTTCACGCCGGGGCCGCCGGCGGACTGAGGGGACATCATGACCGCCAACCGAGGGTTTTCCGCACCCAATACGCCTTTTGACGCGTTAGGCGGCGAGCGCCGCCGACGCTGGAGAGACCCGACATGACCAAGTCCATCCGCTACCCCTCGCGTCGCAGCCTCGTCGCTGCCGGCCTGTCGATCCCCGCCGCCGCGGCCCTCGGCGCCCACGCTGTCCAGGCGCAGGCCAGGGGCCTGACCCTGCTCAACGTCAGCTACGACCCGACGCGCGAGCTCTACAAGGACATCAATGCCGCCTATGCGGCCTACTGGAAGGAACGGACCGGCCAGGTCCTGACCATCCAGCAGAGCCACGGCGGCTCGGGCAAGCAGGCCCGCGCGGTCATCGACGGCTTGCAGGCCGATGTGGTCACCCTGGCGCTGGCCTACGACATCGACGAAATCGCCGCCCGGGCCAAGCTGCTGCCGGCCAACTGGCAGTCGCGCCTGCCGAACAACTCGACGCCCTATTCGTCGACGATCGTGTTCATGGTCCGCAAGGGCAATCCCTGGAAAATCCGGGACTGGGGCGACCTGATCAAGCCCGGAATCGACGTGATCACGCCCAACCCCAAGACGTCGGGCGGCGCGCGCTGGAACTATCTCGCCGCCTGGGCCTGGGCGCTCAAGCAGCCCGGCGGCTCACCGGCGACGGCCGAGTCCTTCGTCAGGCAGCTGTTCAGCCACGTGCCCGTGCTCGACACCGGCGCCCGCGGCTCCACGACCACCTTTGCCCAGCGGGGCATCGGCGACGTCCTGCTCGCCTGGGAGAACGAGGCCTATCTGGCGTCGGAGGAGTTCGGACCAAAGTTCGACATCGTCTACCCGTCGCTGTCGATCCTCGCCGAGCCACCCGTGGCGCTTGTCGACAAGGTCGTCGACCGCAAGAAGACCCGCACGGCAGCCGAGGGCTATCTGAACTTCCTCTACAGCCCGCTGGCCCAGGACCTGATCGGCAAGAACCACTATCGCCCGCGCAATCCGCAGGCGCTGGCGAAGTACGGCGCCAAGTTCAGGAAGATCCCGCTGGTCACCATCGATGACACATTCGGCGGCTGGCAGAGGGCCCAGAAGGCCCATTTTGCCGACGGCGGAGTGTTCGACCGGATCTACCGTCCGGGCGGCTGACGCCCGCCTCCCCGCGAGCGCCGCCCTGTGGGAACGCCGTCCGGTCTGGAACCGGGCGGCGTTTTCAACGTTTGCAACCGACGGGCATCGGCCTGTCCAGAGGCGGAATGACCGAAGCCATCCAGCAAGGAGCAGAAGGCGACCAACTGGTCGCGGCGCAGGGAGCCTACGACTCCTGGACAAGGGAACTGGCCGAGGCGCTGGAACAGAAGTCGGCGCTGCTCCATGAGGTCGATCATCGGGTCAAGAACAACCTCCAGCTCATTACCTCGCTGCTTCGGCTCCAGGCCCGACGGTCGTTTGATCCGGCTGTGAAGCTGGCGCTCAATGGCGCGCAGGAGCGGGTCAACGCGGTGGCGACGGTCCATCGCCGCCTGTTCCGGGGTGATGACGTCCAGCGGTTCGACGTGGCTGCTTTCGTGGAGGATCTTGTCTCCGACGTCATCGGCGCTTCTGGCCGGCGCGACGTCGTCGCCCGGCTTGACCTTCAGGCCGTCGACCTGCCCGCGGCCCAGGCGGCGCCGCTGGCGCTTCTGCTCAGCGAACTGCTTGTCAATGCTATCCACCATGCCTTTCCCCGCGGCCGTGCAGGCACGATCAGCGTCGCTCTGCTCCGCGAGGCAGACGGATTTCGCATCGAAATCGCCGATGACGGCGTGGGCATGGGAACTCCCGCCGCAGCGCCGGGTTTTGGAGAGACCATCATTGAACTGCTGTGCGGCCAGCTCCGCGCAAAACGCGAGACGACAGACGCCCAACCTGGCGTGAGGACCGTAATCCGGGTGCCGGAGAACGGGTGTGTTTGAGTAGCTGTTATGACGCCTTTCCCCCCCCTGAACGTCCTTATTGTCGAAGACGAAGTGCTTCTCGCGACCGAACTGGGCTTCCTCATCGAGGAGGTCGGCTGCCACGATGTAGGTCATGCCATGAGCTCGGACGAAGCGCTGTTGCTGGCCGCCGAACTCCGGCCGGATCTGGCCCTCGTCGATGTGCACCTGCGTGACGGACCGACCGGCATCGATGTCGCCCGCAAGATCGCCACCGACTGCGGCGGGGTCGCGCTGTTCATGACGGCTAACGTCAAGCGTCTGCCGGACGACTTCGCCGGCGCCTGCGGCGTTATCGGCAAGCCCTATTCCGAGCACGGCGTGAAGACAGCGCTGCGCTACCTCGACTGCTGCCTGCGCGAAGGCCAAGCCCCCGGCCTGCCGCCCGTCGGCCTCCAGCTGGCCCCCGCCTGGGCCGCCCTCTGGGGCCTGAACGACCTGCCGCAGACGGCGTGAGTCCCCACTGGGTCAACGCCATCGGCACGGGAGCAGCCCTCTGCTCCATGGCCAGCTTCACGCCGCAGATCCTGAAAATCTGGCGCGACCATGACGCTACGTCGGTGTCGCTGCGCATGTGGCTGCTGACGGTCACGGGCTTTGTCCTGTGGACCGCCTATGGCCTGATGCTGGGCAGCTGGCCGGTGACGGTGTCGAACGCGGTGTGCCTGATGTTGAGCGGGGTGGTGTTGGCGCTGAAGTGGAAATTCACGCGCACTTAACCACGCCTCCTAACCGTCCCTACATCGCCTGCCGGTTAGCCTCGCGGCATGGACTTCTTCGCGCCCGCCCTGCGACTGCATCTCCTCGGGGGAGACGTCGATCCCGTGACCCCGGCCGAGATGCTGGCGGCGACCGAGGTTTTCGTGGCCGGCGGCGGTACGGCGGTGATCGCCAACCACAACAGCCACAGTCTGTTCCTGCTGCCACGGACGCCGGCGCTGCGCGCCTTCTTCGAAGACGCGGAGCTGACGCAGATCGACAGCCTGCCGATGATCCTCTGGGGTCGGTTGATGGGGCTGAAGGTGGGACGTGAGCACCGGTCGACCTACCTCGACTGGCGTGAGGACTTCTGGACCCTGGCCCGTGAACGCGGCTGGCGCGTATTTCATGTCGGCGGCGCGCCGGGCGTGGGCGACCGTGCTGCGGTCGAGATCCGCAAGCGCCATGCCGGCGTGAACCTGGCGGTCCGCGACGGCTATTTCGACATTGATCCGCGCAGCGCCGACAGCGTCGCCCTGCGCAAGGACATCGCCGCCTTTGATCCGGACATCGTCCTGGTCGGTATGGGTATGCCGCGGCAGGAAGAATGGATCGCCGCCAACCGCCATCTGATCGGGCGGGGCGTCTTCTTCCCCGTCGGCGCCGCCTTTGACTATGAGGCGGGTGAACAGACGGCCGCGCCGCGCTGGACCGGTCGCCTCGGCGTGGAATGGCTCTACCGCCTGCTGTCCCAGCCTCGCCGGCTGGCGACCCGCTATCTCGTTGAGCCCTGGTTTCTCGCCCCGGCCGCCCTGGCCGATGTCGGCGCAAGGTTCGCTCGCCGGGCTTGATCCGGACCTGACATCTCCCCCATCGTGCCGCACACAACCGGGGAGTCTCCATGATCGAACGTCAGCTCGACATCCGCACGAAGGATGGTGAGACCACCACCTTCATCGTCCATCCCGAGCGGGAGGGGCCGCACCCGGTCATCCTGTTCTTCATGGACGCGCCGGGGATCCGCGAGGAGCTGCGCGACATGGCCCGGCGGCTGGCGACCAGTGGCTACTACGTCATGCTGCCCAACATGTACTACCGCGCCGGCGTGATGGAGCTGGGGCCGCTGTCCCCCGATCCGAACGATCCGGGCCGGGCGCGGATGTTCGCGCTGATGAACAGCCTGTCGATCCCGCTGGTGATGGACGACGCCGCCGCATTGCTCGCCTTCGCGGCGGCTGACCCCGCGGCCTGGACAGGCTCCATAGGGACGGTCGGCTATTGCATGAGCGGGCCCTACGCCATCGCCGCCGCCGCGCGTTTTCGTGACAAGGTCAAGGCCGCCGCCTCGATCCACGGCGTGTCGCTGATGACCGACCAGCCCGACAGCCCGCACCTGCTGGCCCGCCAGACGGACGCCGAGCTCTACTTCGGCTGCGCCCAGATCGATCGGTGGTTCCCGGAGGAGATGATCGCGCCCCTGCGCGACGACCTCGCCGCCAACGGCGTGAAGGCCGAGGTGGAATTGGCCCCGGCCGTCGAGCACGGCTACGTCTTCCCGCAGCGCCTCGCCTACGACAGGGCCGCAGCCGAACGCCATTGGGAGCGGATCCTTGCCCTCTATCGCCGCAACCTGCGTTGATCGAAAAATTTGTCGGGGTGGCCCGCGGCCGTTCGTCATCCTGACAACGACCACACCGACGCAGGAGACCCGACGATGCGCTTCATGTTGCTGATGATCCCTGGAGGATACGAGACCGCCGGCCCCGAACTCAACCTGCCGGTCGACGCCGTCGAGAAGATGATGGCGTTCAACCAGTCCATGGCCGACGCCGGCATCCTGCGCAGCGCCGAGGGCCTGCATCCGCCGTCGGCCGGCAAGCGCGTGTCGTTCAAGGGCGGCAAACCGCTGATCACCGATGGACCGTTCGCAGAGTCCAAGGAGGCGCTGGGCGGGTTCTGGATCATCGAGGTCGAGTCACTTGAGACGGCCGCCGCCTGGGCTGCAGGGTGCCCGGCGCAGGACAACGAGGTCATCGAAATTCGCCGCATCCAGGAGATGGAAGACTTCTCCCCCGAGGTTCAGGATGTCGCGAAGGGCCTTGATCTTGAGGGGAGCGGCTGGTCGCGGGCCTGATCTGCCGCCAGTGACGGCATCGCGGGCCTCTGAAGGCCCCTGACGCCCTGAGGCCATTGAGGAAATCGGTCACTTGCCGTTACGACAGGCGAGACGTTCAGACGGCGCGCCCGTATTTCTGTGGCGTTGAACGGGTTTTTGCCGTATGAAGTCAAAGTCGAATATCGTTCTGGTTCGGTTGCTCACTCAGCTTGGTCTTCGGATCGGGCGCCGGGCCTTCCGCGTTCCTCTCCGACATTTTGATCGTGCGGCGCCTGACCCGGCCCGCGCGTCCTCAAGCAGATCAAGACCATGTCCACTGTTCAACGCGCTTACGCCCTGGCCAGATCCGGCCAGTTCCGTGATGTCGATGTCCTCAAGGACCGACTGAAGGCGGAAGGCTGTCGCGCCGTCGACGCCCTGCTGGCGGCTCGTTCGATCCGCAAGCACCTGGAGGCGATCTGCGCCGCCACCTTCAAGCCGCCTGTCGAGGCGGCTCCCGAGACTCCGACGCCGATTCCGCCGCCGGAGTGATCCGGGCTGTCAGGCCCGCACACCCGAAAGACTCATGAACGATATTCTCAAGACCGGTTTCGCTGATCGGCTCAAGACAGCCGCCGAAGCGAAGCAGGCGCTGCTGGCCAAGATGAAGCCGCGCGCCACTGTTACCGACCCCCTGTTTGCCGAGCGCGCTGCGATGAAGGCCGCCGAGCTGGAGCGGGTCCGCGAGGAACGCGCCGGCGCGAAGGCTGCCACCAAGCAGGCCCAGGCCGAGGCCGAGGAGGCCGAACGTATGGCCGAAGCGGCGCGCGCCGAGGCCGACCTCGACGCCCGTCGTGGCGAGCGCAAGGAACGCAAGGCGCTCACCAAGGCCGAGCAGAAGGCCGCTCGCGACGCCAAGTATGCCGCCCGCAAGGCGCGGCAATAGTTTCAGACCCTGACGGGAGACCACCGCCATGGCCCGCAAGCCGAACTACAATTTCGAACGCAGCGAACGCGAGCGTCTCAAGGCCATCAAGGCCGCTGAAAAGGCCGAAGCCAAACGCCGCGCGCGCGAAGCCGGGACGCCTGACGACGCGCCGGCCGACGATGCGGACGACGAGGACTAAGTCATGCAGACCGCGACCATCTTCAACCTCGAGACCGTCTCGCTGGACGGCGAGGTGTTCACCGACTGCGAGTTCCGCGACTGCCGCATGGTTTACAGCGGCGGCAAGCCGCCCGTGTTCGACGGTTGCCGGTTCGATACCTGCGACTGGCGCTTCGATGACGCCGCCGCCCGCACCCTGGCGCACCTCAAGGTCGTCTGGGCCGCCGGCGGCAAGGCCCAGGTCCAGGCGCTGATCAAGGAAATCACGGTCAGCACCGGCGGCCGTTAGGGCTCCGGCCTGAACCCGTCGAACCGGAACGCCTCACCATCGCGCTTCACGTGGCCGGCTGTCGGCGCCGCATAGTGCGTGCCGATCACCAGGATCGGCTGGTCCGCCCATTCCGCGAACATCCGCGCCCGCGTCACCGCTGACGCCTTCGGGTCGCTGTCGAAGCTCGGCGACCAGTGCGGATGGGCCATCTGGCAGGGATGGTGGCTCATGTCGCCGGTAATGACCGCCGTCTGCCCCTTCGACTCGATCATCACGCTGACATGACCCGGCGTATGGCCGGTCGTCGGTGTCAGCCGCACCTCGGGCGAGAGGCGGTGATCCATCTCGACGAACTCCGCCAGGCCCGCCTCGATCACGGGCCGCACCGAGTCGTCGAGAATCATCTGGTTTTCCTCGCCCGCTTCTCCGGACCAGTGCTCGAACTCCACACGTCCCAGCAGGTAGCGGGCGTTAGGAAAGGTCGGAACCCAGGCGCCGTCGACCAGCATGGTGTTCCAGCCGACGTGATCCACATGCAGGTGGGTGCAGATCACCGCGTTGACACTCTCCCGCGTCCAGCCGGCCTCGGCCATGGCCTCCAGGAACTTCGTCGCCAGCGGCTGCCCGCCAGTGATGGCCCGTGGCCGATCGTTGCCGATACAGGTGTCGACCACCAGCCGCAGGCCCGGCGCCTCAACCAGCAGCGCATGGATCGATAGAAGCATCTGATCCTGGTCGTTGACGAAATTCGGGTAGAGCCAGGGCGACTGTCGCAGGGCTTCCGGCGTCGCCTCGGCGATCATCGGGCGCCTGGCGTTGTAGGCTACCGGAATTTCCAGCTCCACGACGCGGGTGACCTTCACTGCCCCGACCTGCCACGTCAGCATCGCCGTCTTCCCCCATTTCTCCGTTGGTGAAAGCCTAGAACGGGCTGGTGCGCTCGGCCAGCGTCAGACTGTGGTCAGCCTGTTTGCGCACCACGATCTCTGCCTCATTCCGCGCCGCGACAATGTGTTCCCGCAAGTTCGGCAGGTTCATCTGCGTCCAGACTACCGAACGGGCGAAAGTCTCGGTCTCAGCCTCCGACATGGCCCGGAAGCGGGCGTAGAAGGACGCGGGATCGGTCTCCGCTGCGCGCCAGAAGGCCATGAACCGGGCGGCGAACCAGTCTTCCAGGTCGGCTTCCTCGGCATCGATATAGACCAGCAGGTCCAGGCCTTCCGGCCTGGGCGTGAGGCCCAGCCCCTCGACGATCAGGATGTCCGGTGGCGAGACCTCGCGGGCCAGGGCCGGATCAACGTCATAGATCACGTGCGAATAGCCGGGGACCGTCACCGGCCCCGCGCGCGCGCGCCGCAGGGCCAAGGCCAGCCCTTCGGCGTCATAGGTTTCTGGATAGCCCTTGCGCATCAGCGTCCCGCGCTCGGTCAGAACGGCGTTGGGAAACAGGAAGCCGTCGGTCGAGACGACCTCAACCCGCAGACCCGGCTCCAGAGCCACCTTCAGCGCCGCGCAAAGGGTCGTCTTGCCCACCGCCACCGATCCGGTGACCCCGACCACCAGAACCGCGCCGGGCGAGGCCCGGTCCGCGATCCGCCGCGCGAGGGTCTGGACGCTCATCCCGCTCAGGCGTGCGCCTTCACGGGGGGGTCTGCGTAGGAGGCGCCCGCCGTCAGCATCTCGTCCGGAATGGCCAGCATCTTCAGATAGGCCTCCTTCGGATAGGCCATGTGCGGCTTGTCGTCGGCATAGGCCGGCTGCGGCACCGGGCTGGGACCCGTGTAGGGGGCGGGGGCCTTGAACCGGGCGGCCTCGGCGTCATCAATGCCGGCCTTCGCGAGCACCGCCGGGTCGATCCACAGTTTCGGGTCGATGCCGCCGGTGGCGGTGGCCACTTCCAGCGTCATGTGGTCGGGACCGGCGAAGTAGATCGACTGGCACATGCCGTGGTCGATCGGGCCGATGACGTTGACCCCATGACTGCGAATGCGGTCGCGCATGCCGATCAGGTCCCCCAGGCTGTCCGCCCGGAACGCCAGGTGCTGCAGCGTGCCTGCTGCGCTGGGCAGGGCGCCGTTTCCGGCATGGGTCTCGCCCAGGCGGATCTCGATCTTGTCGACATCAGGCAGCTGGACGATCGAGAAGTAGCTGTGCTCGTTCATCCGCAGGAAGGCGTGCAGCCCGCCGGGCACGCCATGCATGTCGAACAGCGCCACCAGCGGACAGCCCATGACCTCCGAGAAGAAGGCGATGTGTTTCTTGATGTCAGCGGCCATGAAAGCCAGATGGTGAATGCCGGAAGGTTGCTGTGACACGGCGGTTTCCTTGACTTCGTGGTCCGAATTCCGGACTCAGAAACCAGAAAGCACCGGTCTCCGCAAGCAGGCGACCGGGTGTCCCAGGGGAAGGTCCGATGAGCATTGTTCGTGAGCCCTATGGCTTTGCCTATGCCGAGGCCAGCCGGCTCAAGGAGACCTACGGCGGGCCCGAGGGGCGTGTGTTCGTCGAGTGCATGCGCATCCGGCCGGCGCTGGGCGAGTCGAAGACCGTCATCCTGTTCAGTCATCCGATCGGTGGCGGGTCCTTCCTGCCGCTGGTGACCGCCCTGGCCCATGCCGGGCGGCACGTCATCTACTGCAACCCGCGCTATCGCGGGAACGACACGGCCCTGATCCTCGAGAAGTGCGTCACCGACCTCGGCGCCTGCATCGCCGACCTGAAAAAGCGCTTCGGCTACGAGAAGGTCGTGCTGGGCGGCTGGTCCGGCGGCGGGTCGCTGTCGATGTTCTACCAGGAGCAGGCGGTCAATCCGACGATCACCGCGACACCGGCCGGGGACCCCATCGACCTCGCCGCCGCAAATCTGCAGCCCGCCGACGGCATCATGCTGCTGGCCGCCCACATCAGCCGTTCGGTGACCATGACCGAGTGGCTCGACCCCTCGATCCTCGATGAAGACAAGCCGTTCGAACGGGATGTCGAGCTGAACATCTACGACCCGGCCTGCCCCAACCAGCCGCCCTACAGCGTCGAATTCGTCGCCCGCTTCCGTCAGGCCCAGATCGACCGCAACCGCCGCATCACCGCCCGGGCCAAGGCGACCCTGGCCGAGCTGAAGAAGACCGACCCGGACATGGAGCGGCCGTTCATCGTCTACGGCACCATGAGCGACGTTCGCTGGCTCGACCCGACCCAGGACCCCTCCGACCGCAAGCCCTACACCTGCTACCTGGGCGACCCGCGGATCGTCAACGACGGGCCGGTGGGGCTGGGCCGCTTCACCACCCTGCGCTCCTGGCTGTCGCAGTGGAGCTATGACGAAAGCCGCGCCCACGGGCTGAGGAACGCCGCCAACGTCAACTGTCCGACGCTGGTGATCAGCAACACCGCCGACCTCGCCTGCACGCCCAGCCACGCGGCGCGGCTCTACGAGGCCCTGGGTAGCGACGACAAGACCTTCGTCGAGATCAAGGACGCCGATCACTACTACATCGAACGCCCCGAGCTGCTGCCACAGGCCGTGGCGGCGGTGACCGGATGGCTGGACGCGCGGGGGTTCTGACCAGGGCCGCCATCGGCCTTCGCGCCGCCCCGATCGGCGGCAGGATCGCACCAGGTCTGAAGCGTCGCCGGCGGATTTTCCGGGGGGCGGCCCCTCAATCGCTCCTGGGCGGTTATGCAAGACTCTCGAACGGGGTCGTGCGAACGTCGGTCCTTGAGTTTGGGGTGGGGCATCGTGATGGTCGCAATCAACGCGCGGATTCGGTCCGCGAAGGCGCACCGCGCCTGCCTGCTCGCAGCCCTGTTCGCGATGGTCGCCCTTACCGGCCTGGCCCCTTCTGGCCCGGCGCAGGCCCAGTCGGTGGGCCTGAGCAAAACCCTTTGCACCAGTCTTCCGGCCCCGGGATCCGCCGCCGCGTGTACGGCGACCACGGCCCCGGCGTTCGTTCCTGTCTACTACAAGATCGTCGTCAACAATTCCGCCGGCGGGGCCGGCACGGTGGCGTTGAACGAATCCTATCCGTCGAACTTCCAGTTCGTCGGGGTGACCTGCACGGCCACCAATGGCGCCTCGGTCGGGTCATCGACCGGACCCGGCGGCACGCCGGTTTCGGTCAGCATGGCGGCCGGCCAGACGGCGGTCTGCGTTGTCCAAGGCTATTTCACCCAGGCCGGATCGGCGAGCAACATGGTCAGCTCGGGCTCGGCCACCGCCACACGAAACACCACGGTTCCGTCGCCGTCATCCCTGCCTACCGACCTTTCGATCGTGAAGACCGCGTCGGTGACGCAAGTCGACATTTCCGGCGCCCCGGCGACCGTCGTCTACACCGTCACCATCACCAACAACGGAGCCAATGCCGTCTACCTGGGCCAGCTGCTGACGATCCGGGATTCTCTGTCGCTTTATTCCAATGGCGTGCCTCTGAGCGTCACCTATGTCGCGGGCTCGACAAGCTGCTCATCCGGCTCGGGCGCTGATTGCGTTTCCGCCACGCCGACCTTGACTGGATCGCCGCCCCTGAGCGGCAATTTCACCCCTTTCCTGGAATGGAAGTTTCCGACCTCCGGCGCCGGATCCAACGGCTTCGTGCCCGTGGGCGGGACGATCACCCTGACCTATGAGGTCGCGATCTCGCGCAATCCGCTGGTCGACTGCATTCGCCAGCCAGGGGCGGACGGTTTGAGGAACCGCGCTGAACTGATCCTCGATCCGCCCGGGCCGATCTCCAGCCTGGTCGACACCAACACCACCAACAATGTGTCCATGGCGCCGGGGGTCAGCGCCATAACCGGCATTACTGCGGTCGATCCCCAGTGCGCCGCATGGGGTGACAGCGGGCCACCGATGAGGATCACAAAGGTCCAGACCGTGGCTAATCCGTCGGGCGGCTGGGCCTGGGGATCCAGCGTCGCCTATTCAATCACCATCGAGAACCTGACGAACCAGGTCCTGCCCGGAGTCCAGATCAAGGACTTCGTCATGGCCATTCCCGGGTCGCCGACGTTTACCGCGCAACAGGTTGGCGCCCCCACGGTGGGGAACTGCCAGCTGGCTGTGACGTCCAATTTCACGGGAAGTGGCGCCCAGACGGTGAGCGCCTACTACACGCCGGGGCAGGTCGGTGTGGCGACCGTGACGCTGCAGCCGCACCAGATCTGCACCTTCACCGGCTACAACATTCGCTACCAGGCGCCCGGCTGCGACGCTTTCACCAACGCCAACAACCCGATCCGCAACAGCGCCCGCGCGGTCTGGACGGGGACCTGGACTAACCCGCCCAACGGCGGACTGCCGGTCTCGGGGACGTTTGTCGCCACTGACAGCAATGACGTGAACGGGACCCTGGTTGATACCCTGATGGCCGCGGGCCCAGCCTGCGACCTGCGTGTGACCAAGTTTCCGGCCGCCGGTACGCTCGGAAACATCCAGTTCGGGGTCTGGAACGGCTACAAGGTCAGCTTCAGGAACAACAATGCCTTCCCGGTCTCCGTCGGGACGCTCTATGACGCCATCCGCCTGGTCCAGCCCAACTACGCGGCCAGCCTGGGGGTCGACTACCAGTACAATTGCACGCCTGTGCCGGGCATCGCCAACGCCCCGACCTCGGGCAGCGGAACGACGAACGTTGTCTACACCCAGCACCCTCACCAGGGCGCGCGGATCATCAATGGCGGCGCGACCTCCGGGCCCGTGGTGTTCGGGGCTCTCAAGACGCTCAACTGCGACGTCAAGATCAGGGTTTCGGCCCCACCCCCCGGGGCGGCCTACTGTCTCAGCGCGGTCCAGCCGGAGCTGGAGAACACCGCCCTGATGATGTCTCCGGCAGGCTACAGCGCCAACGGTCCGTGGCCGCCGACGGGAACCTACGACGCGACCTTCCCCTACCCGTCCTGGCAGCCCTACCCGATCCCCGCGCCCTGGGGGACGGTCGTCAAACCCTTGCCGAAATGCTTCAGCCTGCAGGTCAACAAGGACGCGACGCCGACGGTCACCTGGACCACCTCCTCGACGCCTGAGACCTACACGATCACGGTTCAGAACCTCGGTGACGGCTTCACCGCCACTGGAACGGTGGTGGGCAACTGGCAGGGCCCGGTGCTGAGGGACACGTTCACCACCGGCACGCCGTCGCCGCCGACCTTTGTCTCGCTCACGCCGTCCAACTGCTGCGTCTGGCTCACCGCGCCGCCGTCACCGACGACCGGGACACCGCTGGCGCCGGCTTTCATGCTTGGCATCAAGTCCCTGGCGGCGCTTGGGCAGCCCGGCGACTCCCTGACCCTGACATTCAAGATCAACCCGGGTCCCTATGTGCAGCCCAAGATCGCCAACGAGGCGGTGGTGTTCCGGCCCAACGCCAACGGGACCTGGTACTCCAACGACCCGTCGAGCTGCTATCCGGCGCCGCCGGCGCCGCCCTACACGACCCTGCCGCCGACGAGCTACATCCAGTCGGTGGTCGGCTCCTGCGCCCGCGTCGAAGTGCCGGTCATGGGTGTCGGGAAGGTCAAGATCATCAAGGTCGTCAACAACGCCACCGGCGCCCCCACGCCGGCGACGTTCGCCATGACCCTGACCTGCACGTTCAACGGTACGTCGACCAGTTGGCCCTTGTCCGTGCCGCCGGGGACCACCGGCGTGACCCAGAACAACATTCCCCAGACCAGCACCTGCCTGGTCACTGAACCGGCGCTGACCTCAGTCGGCCCCACGCCCAACTGTATGGTCGGCGCGGCCTGGACCCAGGCGACCTCGGCTCAACCGGTCACGGTCCAGTCGAACGCCACCCAAACCATCACCGTCACCAACACCCTGACCTGCATTCCGCCGGGGCCGGGCCTGACCATCAAGAAGGTTGTCATCCATCCGACGCAGGGCAACCTGCTGATGGGACCGGCG
>JBKJII010000367.1:0-6502 GCA_046598505.1 Caulobacter sp.
CTTCAGGTCGTAGATGAGCTGGGCCAGATCCTCGATCGAATAGATGTCGTCATGCCACGCCCGGTGTGATGCTGATCAGCCCGCCGCCGCACCACGACATCTATTCGATCGAGGATCTGGCCCAGCTCATCTACGACCTGAAGCAGATCAACCCGGACGCCCGGGTGACGGTGAAGCTGGTCTCGATGACGGGGATCGGGGCCATCGCCGCCGGCGTCGCCAAGGCCAAGGCTGACGTGATCCTGATCTCGGGCCATGTCGGCGGGACAGGGGCAAGCCCGCAGACCTCGATCAAGTACGCCGGCTCACCCTGGGAGATGGGTCTGTCCGAGGCCAACCAGGTGCTGACCCTGAACAACCTGCGCCACTCGGTCCGTCTGCGGACCGACGGCGGCATCCGCACGGGCCGCGACGTGGTCATCGCGGCCATGCTTGGCGCCGAGGAGTTCGGCATCGGCACGGCCAGCCTGATCGCCATGGGCTGCATCATGGTCCGCCAGTGCCATTCCAACACCTGCCCGGTGGGAGTCTGCACCCAGGACGAAGCCCTGCGCGCCCGCTTCACCGGCACGCCGGACAAGGTCGTCAACCTGTTCACCTTCATCGCCGAGGAAGTGCGCGGCATCCTCGCCGACCTGGGCTTCCGCTCGATCCAGGAGATTGTCGGCCGCACCGATCTGCTGACCCAGGTCAGCCGCGGCGGCGAACACCTCGACGACCTCGACCTCAACCCGCTGCTGGTTCGCGCCGACCCCGGTTCGAACAAGCCCTACTGCACGGTCGAGGGGCGTAACGAGGTGCCAGACACGCTCGACGCCCAGATCGTCCGCGACGCGGCCCCGCTGCTCCAGCGCGGCGAGAAGATGCAGCTGACCTACACCGTACGGAACACCGCCCGGGCCATCGGCGCGCGCATCTCCAGCCACATCACACGCAAGTTCGGCATGAGCGCCCTGCCGTCGGATCATTTGACGGTCGAGCTGAAGGGGTCCGCCGGCCAGAGCCTCGGCGCCTTCGCGGTGCGCGGGCTGCGCATCGTCCTGACCGGCGAGTCGAACGACTATGTCGGCAAAGGGCTGTCGGGGGCGACCATCGTGGTGAAGCCCTCGCCGCATCTGGTGTCACCGGAGTCCAACGCCATCATCGGCAACACCTGCCTCTATGGCGCGACGGCCGGAAAGCTGTTCGCCGCCGGCCAGGCGGGGGAGCGGTTCGCGGTGCGCAACTCCGGCGCCATCACCGTGGTCGAGGGCTGCGGGGCCAACGGCTGTGAATACATGACGGGTGGCGCTGCGGTGATCCTGGGGTCGACGGGCGGCAACTTCGGCGCGGGGATGACGGGCGGCATGGCCTATGTCCTCGACCTCGCGGGGCGGTTCGAGGGCAAGGTCAACACCGACAGTGTGATTGTTCAGCGCCTCGCCTCGCCGCACTGGGAGGAGCATCTGCGCCGGCTGATCGCCGAGCACGCCCACGAGACGGGCTCGGTCTTCGCCCAGGGAATCCTGCGCGACTGGGACCGCATGCGCGGCCTGTTCTGGCAGGTCTGTCCCAAGGAAATGGTTGGTCGCATCGACCATCCGTTGCGGGCCGAGGAGGCCGCCTACGAACGCGCCTGACCGGGGGTACGTCACGGCGCCGCTATTCCTGCTCCTCGTGAATCCGGTCAATTGCCGTCCGCTCGCCCAGCCGCTAGCGTCCCGTTGAACGCGGGTTCTCTGCTTCCGCGCGCGAGGGATGCGATGGCGACGACCCTGGAGGCCGATCGCGACATACTGGTCAAGGAGGCCGAGGCGGCCTTGCGCCGACGGGATGTTCCTGTCGCGCTGGAGTTGCTTGCGCGCGCCGAGGCCGCTGCGCCGGCTGACACCTCGATCAAAATGCTCAAGGCCTCGGCCCTGCGCTTCTCCGGCGATCTCGACGGATCGCTGGCGGCGATTGAGACTGTGCTGGTCCTTGAGCCCTACAATTTCGTCGCCCTGCTCTCGAAGGGTTCGCTGCTGGAACGGCTCGCCGGGCCGAAGCCCGCGGCCCGGTTCTATCGCGACATCCTCGAGGCGGCCCCGACTGAAGACAAGACGCCGCCCGGTCTGGCCGCGCCGATCGCCCATGCCCGCCGAATGGTCGCCGAAAACACCGACGCGCTCGCCGACTATCTTCGTCGGCAGGTCGCTGATGTGAAGGCCCGTCATGGCGGCGAGAGTCTGGGCCGGTTCGAGGAAGCGCTCGAGATCTATGCCGGCCGCCGCAAGCCGTTCGTGCAGCAGCCGCTGCTGATGCACTACCCCCGGCTTCCAGCCATTCCCTTCCATGACAGGAGCCTGTTTCCCTGGCTGCCGAAACTGGAGGCGGCGACGGACATGATCCGGGCCGAACTGGAGATCGCGCTCGAGAAAGCCAAGGGCGAGTTTTCGCCCTACGTCGCCTATCCACCGGGTTCGCCTGTCGGGCAGTGGGGTGACCTGAACAACTCGATGAACTGGCGTTCGCTCTGGCTCTGGAAGGACGGTCAGCGTCAGGACGAGGCCTGCGCTGTCTGCCCCGGCACGGCCGCCCTGCTCGAGGATCTTCCACTGGCGGACCAGCCGGGCTTCGCGCCCACGGTGCTGTTCTCGGCGCTGGAGGCCCACACCCGCATTCCGCCGCACACCGGCTCGACCAACACCCGGCTGCTGGTGCATCTGCCGCTGATCCTGCCGGGCCCCGCGGGCTTCCGTGTCGGCAACGAGACCCGCGAATGGAAGATGGGCGAAGCCTGGGTGTTCGATGACTCGATCGAGCACGAGGCGTGGAACGACGCGGACCAGCTGCGGGTGATCATGATTCTCGACGTGTGGAACCCGATGCTCAGCGAGGCTGAGCGCGAACTCGTCAGCGTGATGATGAACGCCCGCAACAGCTACTACGCCGGGGCCTCGCCGACGTAGCGCGCCCGGGGCCGGATCAGGGTCCCCGTCTGCACCTGCTCCACGGCATGCGCCAGCCAGCCGGCCGTGCGCGCCACCGCGAACAGGGCGAAAGGCGCATCCGTCGGCAGGCCAAACCGGGCGCTGAGCGCGGTGACTGCGAAATCCACGTTCGCGGCCTCGCCAGTCATGGTCTCCACGGCGCTCTGCACCGCGGCGTACTCCGTCGGCGGATCGAAGGCGGCCAGCATCGCTGCCGCGCGTGGGTCGCCGTCGGGATAGAGCGGGTGGCCGAAGCCGGGTGTCGGGCCTGCGCGGGCGATGCGGCCGGCGACCGTTGCTTCCGGCCCGATCCGGCGGGCTTCCTCCACCAGATTGATCACCCGCCCCGCCATGCCGCCGTGCAGCGGCCCTGACAGGGCGCAGAGGCCGGCCAGGGCCGACGCGGCCAGCGATGCGCCGGTCGAGGCGGTGACCCTGGCGGCGAAGGTCGAAGCGTTCAGTTCGTGGTCGGCCAGCAGCACCAGCTGTCGACGGATGAAGTCCGCCGCGTCGGGACATCCCCAGGCATGGGCGATGCGGATATGGATCGGCCCCTCGCCCGGCCCGCCCGCGGCGGCGTCGGCCACCAGATCGAGCAACCCCACCGCTTCCACAGCCAGGGCCAGGGCGGCGCGGCCCCGCGACGGCGGATCGATCCCCGCCCGAACCGCCAGGGCGTTGAACAGCCGCTCGCGCAGGGACTGTCCGGAGAGCGGAACGGGCGGCGGCGCGGTCTTGAGCGCCGCCCCGTGCCCACCGCGCAGCAGCCGGGCCAACGATTCCAGGGTTTCGGTTTCCGCCAGCCCGACCGCGTCCCGTCCGCGATAGAACAGCCGCCCCCCGGCGACCGTGGTGATGGCCGAGGCCAGCACCGGCTCGCCCCAGGCGATAGCTCCCGCGGCGACCTCCGACGCCTTGCGCCCGCGCTTCTTGCGCTCGGCCAGCGTGCCGACATCCGCCAGGCGATAACGGCTGCGGCGGGGATCCGCAGGATCGGGCCGCGCCTCGATCCGCCCCCGGCTGACGTAGGCGTAGAGCGTCTGCGGCCGCACGCCGAGCCGGTCCATCGCTTCTTCCGCCGTGATCCAGTCCCGATCCATCATCTCATATTGATTATATTGATCAAGATTGACGGTAGCATGATCGAAGTCGCTTTGTCGCCCGTGAAAAAGGGAGACATCGAGATGAATGACGGTCTGGAAGGGGTGGTCGCCGCCCGCACGGTGCTTTCGGACGTGGACGGTCAGGCGGGGCGTCTGGTCATCCGGGGCTACAGCCTCGACGAGCTGGCGGGCCGCACCCGCTTCGAGGACGTCGCCCATCTGCTGTTCGACGGCTTCCTCGACGACATGCCGGCGGATCTCACTCGTGCGCTCGGCGAAGCGCGCGCAGCGGTGTTCGCCGAAACAGCCGCCATCGACGCGGGGCTTCTGAAGCTCAACCCGGTCGAGGCGATGCGCGCCCTGACGGCCAGACTGGCCGACGGCGACGGGCTGGACACGGCGCTGAAGCTGCTGGCGGCGCCGGCGGTGTTCACGCCGGCCGTGGTCCGCGCCCAGGCCGGGCAGTCGCTGGTTCCGCCCGACGCCTCGCTGCGGCACAGCGCCGACATCCTGCGCATGCTGCGCGGCCAGCCGGCGACTGCGGCGGAGGCCGATGCCCTGGACGCCTATCTGGTCACGGTCAGCGACCACGGCCTCAATGCCTCGACCTTTGCCGCGCGGGTCGTTTCGTCGACCCAGGCCGGCCTGACCTCGGCCGTGCTGGCGGGCATCTCCGCGCTCAAGGGTCCGCTGCATGGCGGCGCGCCCGGTCCGGTGATCGACATGCTCGACGGCATCGGGCGGCCCGAGAACGCCCGCGCCTGGCTGGAGGCGGCGCTGGACCGGGGTGAGCGGCTGATGGGCTTCGGCCACCGGGTCTACCGGGTCCGCGATCCCCGCGCCGATGTGCTCAAGGCGGCCGTCCGGCGCATGAGCGAAGGCTCCAACGTCCTGCCCGGCAGGGTCGCGTTCGCGGAGGCGGTGGAAAGGGCGGCCCTGGCGATCCTCAGGGACCGCAAGCCGGACCGTCCGCTGGACATCAACGTCGAGTTCTACACAGCGCTGCTGCTGGAGGCCCTGGCCTTCCCGCCTTCGACATTTGCCGGCGTCTTCGCCATGGGCCGGGTCGCGGGCTGGATCGCCCATGCCCGCGAACAGCTGGTCGGCGGCCGTCTGATCCGGCCTTCGTCGCAATACATCGGGCCTCAGCCGCGCCAGGCCGCCTGAAGCCGAGAATCGTTCGCGCTGGGGTCGGGCACCCGACACCGCTACAACAGCGCCATGAGTTCAGCACCCCTGACGCCCGCCGAGATGGCCGTTCTGACCCGGCGGGTCACCACCCTGTCCGTCGCCACCGCCGTCGTGCTGGTGACCGCCAAGGCCGTGGCGTGGTGGTTCAGCGGCTCGGTGGCGCTGCTCGCCTCGCTGGCGGATTCCGGTCTCGATCTGCTGGCGTCGCTGATCACGCTTTACGCCGTGCGGTACGCAGTCGAGCCGCCTGACGCCGAGCACCGCTTCGGTCATGGCAAGGCCGAGGCCTTTGCCAGCCTGATGCAGGCCGGCCTGGTGTTCGCATCGGCGGCCTTGATTGGCCGCGAGGCCTTCGCCGGCCTGCTCAAGCCCCAGCCGATCGACGCCGGCGGCTGGGCGATTGCGGTCATGGCGCTCTCGGTGGTGCTGACCTTCGGCCTGATCACGGTGCAGTCGTGGGTGCTGAAGCGGACCCGGTCCGTGGCGGTCACGGGCGACCGGGCGCACTATGCCGCTGACCTCGTGTCCAACATCGCGGCCATGGCCGGCATCGCCGGAGCGTCGATGCTCGGGATCCACTGGCTCGACGCCGCCGCCGGCCTGCTGGTCGCCGTCTGGCTGCTGTGGGGCGCCATCGGCGTGTTCCGCGAGGCCGGCAATCAGCTGATGGACCACGAGCTGCCCGAAGTGGACCGGGCGAGGATCATCGCGCTGATGACCGAGGATCATCGGATCCAGGACGTCCACCAGCTGCGCACCCGGGCGTCCGGACCCTGGATCCACATCCAGATGCACGCCGACCTCGATCCGGACTGCACCCTGGCCGCCGCACATGACGCGATGGTCGCGGCTGAAAAACGGGTGCTCGCGGCGTTCCCGGCGGCCGACATCATCATTCATCCGGATCCGCGCGGCCGGGCTGAGCCGCACGGCGGGACCTTCGGCGAGGTCGAGCACGCCGCGCGGTAAACGCACCCTTAACGCCCCCATGCGTTAGCTGCCCCGAGAAGCACCCGAGCCCCTGATGAGCGTCGAACGCATCCTCCATCATTTCCCGCTCGACCCGGCCTCACGGCAGGTCCGGCTGGCGTTGGGCGAGAAACGGCTGTCCTTCACCGAGGTGCAGGTCCGCTGGTGGGAGAGCCCCGCCGATTTCGCCCTGCTGAACCCGTCGGGCGTGCCGCCGGTGCTGGTCGAGGTCAACGGCGACAAGCGGATCGTGGTCTGTGAGACGCGCGCCGTGCTCGAACACCTTGAGGA
>JBKJII010000089.1:0-7728 GCA_046598505.1 Caulobacter sp.
CGCGAAGCCGACCGTGTTCCAGCGCTCGTTGTGCGACATGTTCAGGACGGCGTTGGCCGAGCCGAAGGCCGCGTTGACGATCTGGCCGAGGCAAAGGAGGATCAGCGGCGGCCAGGACAGGAATGCCCGACTCCAGCCCGCCAGCGTCTCGAGAGGCCGAAGCGGCGCCAGACCGGGGATCATGGCGAAGGCCAGCACCGTGACGCTCAGGCCGCGCACGATCAGCTCGCTCCAATGGCTGAACGGCCCCAACGGGATCAGGCCCAGCGCTATCGCTGCGGCCACCAGACCCGCTCGCGGCAGGCCTTCAAGATCGCGGGCGCGCATGATCAGCATGCCGGCCAGGAAGATGTTCAACCGCAGCGGCAAGGCCGCCGGACGGGACGGCGAGAAGGCCGATAGCCAGTCCCCGGCGACCAGCCACAGCCCGCCGACGAGCGCCAGGAGGAGCAGCGACCCGACGACGAACCCGGTCTGACGCAGCAGGAGCAGGATGAACGGGAAGGCCAGGTAGAACTGCATCTCCAGTCCGATGCTCCAGTCGGGCAACGGCGAGCGGTCGGCATAGCCGGGCGCCACCCCGAACAGGAAACTCAGGTGCAGCA
Organism: Caulobacter sp.; assembly: GCA_046598505.1. Classification (GTDB taxonomy): domain Bacteria; phylum Pseudomonadota; class Alphaproteobacteria; order Caulobacterales; family Caulobacteraceae; genus Caulobacter. Next base: position 606 of record JBKJII010000089.1, read on the forward strand.
GGACGTTCAACGGCCCATGGTCGTTGTAACGGGCCCAGTCGACGACCTCGCCGACATTGGCGGAAGCCTCGCGCAGACCGAACAGCCACGGACCCAGCACCATGGCCGCGAGGAAGGCCAGATAGAACACAGGCGCGATGCGGAAGAACCGCCTCAGCCAGAACTTCAGCCAGGTGCCCGGGCTGCCCAGCGGCTCACGGGGCGCTCGCAGATCGGTCTGGTAGACCATCAGGGCGCCCGACAGCATCATGAACAGATCGACCGCCAGCAGCGGGCGGCCGAGGATCGGGATCCAGGCGCCCGACAGGTTCAGGGCATGGCCGACGAACACCCAGAGGGCGGCCAGGCCGCGCAGGCCGTCGAGCGGCTCGAGGCGACCCGAACCCGCCGCGGTCATGCCGTGGCGGGCTCGCCGCGATAGACCTCGACGCCCTGGGCCGTCAGGCGATCGACCAGCCCGGGCGGATAGGCGCCGCCCATGCCGTCGGCATACTGCGACAGCTGGCGATCCATGTTGTTGCGGGCGAACTGGGTCGAGAAGCGGTTGGGCGGACCGAAGGTGAAAAACACGCTCATCCGCATGTCCTGGCCTGTCAGCCGCGCGAGAAGCCGCCGCAGACCGTAGATCAGCTTGATGTCGCCGGGTTTGCGGAAGGCCGGGAACACCGTCCCGAGCAGGCGTTTGGTCACGCGGCTGGAGCGCAGCAGCAGCGTCTCGACCGCACTGGGCAGTCGCCCGTGATGGTCCAGCCGCACGTCGAACACCACCGCATCGCCGGCGCGGCTTCGAATCGAAACGCCTTCGCGGTCGTCGCGACCCCAGGCGCGACGGTGGTGACTGCCCGGCACGACCGTCAGACCGTGACCATCCTCATGATCCTGCAGATAGACGGCCATCTTGAACACGCGGCAGTCAGGAACGAAGCAGTCCTCGTCGAAGTAGCTGTCGTTGGCTCCCGTGTCCTTGTGCCAGGAACTGAACATGTCCTTGTGGATGTCGCAGTGGCCCGTGAACAGCACCTTGCGGGTGTCGTAGATCGCCTGGAACAGCGACACGACCTTCGGGTCCGAGAACAGCCAGGCGATCTCGGGGCATTCGGTTGCCGCGTTGGGCTGGGTCTGTCCGAGATTGAAGATCACGCCGCTGTTCGCGAAAAAGCCCGCCACAGCGGATCGCAGCCGACCGATTTCTTCCGGCGAGAACAGGCCCGGCACGACGACGTAGCCGTCTGTTTCGAGCCTCGCTTGCATCGTTTCAATGTCAGGGGTCACGTCAGCCACTGTGCCTGCTCTCCAAGTGAAGCCTTGGGTCACGAAGATAGATCAAATGGCCGGGAGCCGGAATTGTCGCACTGATCCGGATCATTCGGCGGCGATCCGTTGGCCGCCGGTCTTGCCGACGGACTCCACGATGCCGGCCGTCTCTGCGCCGAGCTGACGCGTCACGGCGATGATGCGCGCGCGCTCGGCGTCCCCCAGACTGACCAGGGCCCCGGCGCGGGCGGCGATTGTCTTCGCTTCCTCCATCGTCGGACAAGGCGAAAACTCCAACGGATCCGGCGACTCCAGCATCGTCTGGATGGTCAGGGTCTTGTGCGAGTTGGAGCCCATGAAGACGCAGGGCGTGCCGCCAAGCGTGGCCATGATCGAGGGGTGCCAGCGGCCGCTGACGAACACCCTGGCGTTGGCCAGAATGGCGCCGGCGGCCAGGGCCGGCGTTTCCAGCGGGATCATCGGCGCGCTGGTCCGGGTCGAGACCTCGCGCAGGAACAGGTCGCCGGAACAGCCGGGCGCCAGCAGGACCGGCAGGTTCAACACCGACAGCGCATCGACGAGCCGCACATAGGCTTCAACCGCCGCCGGCCAGTCGCGCGCCGCGCGCGACCCGCCGCCCAGCACCGCATAGGGCTGGTCCAGAACGGCCGGCATGTCGATAGCGCCGCGCTCGAAGAAGGGCGCGACAGCGGCCCGGTCGTAGGCCACCGGTCCGGCGGCCGGCGCCAGGAAGCGGCTCCAGCCGAACACAGCGTCCGGATACATCTTCGCCGCCACGCCCGGCATGTTGTCCCGTACGAAGTCGAGGGAGACCGGATCGCGAACGGTGAACGCGGCGGCGCGGCCAAGGACACTTGCCGCCAGCGCCAGGGTCTCGCGGTTCAGGCCGGTGGTCGGGCATTCCGAGGCCATGGCGTTGAGGTAGTAGAGCGGTTTGCCTGCCCGCAGGGCCATCTCGCAGACCGTCAGGGTGTAGAGCAGCCGCGACCGCGCCGGGCTGGCGAAAATCAGGTCGCCTTCACCATTGACCACCACCCCTTCGCAGGCCTCTAGCGCGTCGAACAGACCGTTGGTGGCCGGATCCCAACGGCGGGCCCGCTTCAACGTCTCGATGTTGTCCGACAGGTCATGGCTGAGGCCGTTGCGCCGGCCGAGCGCGTCGAAAACGGCGCCCGCCAGGGGCAACTTGCGGACCTTGTCGCGGTTGAGGGCCCTCGAGAGCTTCGCCCACAAGCCGTCCGGCGCCAGCTTGCCGACCGGGTAGGTCGCCTCGATCATCGCACCGGTGACGGTCCCGATGATCTCATGGCCCGCGCCGGCCAGCAGTTGACGAAGAGACAGACTGGTGGCGCGGCAGCCCCAGTTGGACAGGTCACTGTTGTCGGCGAGGTAGAGGAGCTTCACGACAACCTCAGGCGGCCGCTTCCCGGTCCTGCTCCCACTTCAGCTTCGCGCGGGTCTCAAGCTCCACGGGGAGCATTTCCTCCCGTTTGTACTCGAGCGCCTCGGCGACGTTGCGCACATCGCGGCACAGGCGGCGCAGGCCGTCGGGCTCCAGCGAGGCGGCGTGGTCGGTGCCCTTCCAGGTGCGATCGATGGTGAAGTGGCGCTCGATCCACTCCGCGCCGAGGGCCAGGGCCGCGATGTCGGCAGCAATGCCCAGATGGTGGCCGGAGAAGCCCACCGATTGCACGCGGCCGTCGAACTTGCCCTTCAGCCGGGTGATCTCGCGCAGGGCGATGTCGCGGAACGCGACCGGATAGCCCGAGGTGCAGGCGTAGAGCACCAGGTCCTTGGCCCGGCCCTTGCGCTCGAAGAATGCGACGATCTGGTCTTCCTCGGCCTGGGTAGTCATGCCGAGCGACAGCTGGATGCCGCCGCCATATTCGTCGGTCAGGACCGACAGCATGTCCCAGTGCAGGTTCGACGCCGATGGCACCTTGAGGAACACGGGCTTCAGCGAGGCCATCTCGCGGGCCGAGGTCACATCCCACACCGAGGTCGAGTAGCCGATGTTGTTGTCGGCGCAGAATTGCATCAGCTCGCGATGCTGCTCGGTGCTGAACTCCAGAAACTCCCGGTGGGCGCCGTAGGTCGGGCCGTACGAGTTGGCGGGATTGGGATGGGGCGCATCGTACTGTTCGGCGGGAAGCAGTTCGCGATTGTTCCGCTTCTGGAACTTCACATAGTCGGCCTTGCAATAGACGGCGGCCGTCAGAATGAGCTCCTTGGCGATCGCCATCTCACCCTTGTGATTGCAACCGATCTCGGCGACGACCTTGGCGGCCTTGACCATCTTGAACTCCGGTAACGCTGCGGCGGGGTCATGCCCCGACCTGATGAAACGTATGTCTAGCCACCCACCCGTCGGAAGACATCCCCAAAACGGTGAATCCCCTGTCCTGGTGAGGCCCGCGCTGAGTTTGTGATCAGGGAGCGAGCCTGTCGTCAGGATTCCCTTGAAAGGATCATGTCGGACAGAAGTCGCAGGGCGCCCCGGCCGCCGTCGGCGTCCAGGATCAGATCCGCTGCCGCCAGCGCCTCACGGTGCGCGTCACGCGGCGCGACCCCGCAGCCGGCCGCGCGCAGGCATTCGATATCGTTGATGTCGTTGCCGACGTAAATGGTGCGGGCCAGGTCCAGGCCGCGTTCGTCCAGCCAGGCCTGCAGGCGGTCGATCTTGGTCTCCAGCCCGTGCTCGCAGGGGATCTGCAGCTTGGCGCATCGGTGCTTGAGCACCGGGTTGGCCTCCTTGGACAGAACCATCATCGGCACCCCCGCCTTGCGCAGCCGCTCGAGACCCATGCCGTCGCGTCGCGAACAGACAACGCTTTCGGTCCCGTCCTGGTTCACCCAGACCCGGTCATCGGTCCAGACACCGTCGAAATCCATGACCAGGGCGTGCAGCGGACTGGGCAGGCTGGCCGCGTCCGCCATCCGGCGCAGTCCGGCCATGCGTTCTTCGGCCAGGCGGAAATCGGCCGGCTCATCGATTTCCAGACGGCGCTCGACAGGGGTCTCGACGAGGACCGTCTGGCCGAAGAAACGATGTTTCGCCTCAAGGAAGCCCGGAACCCGCATGGCGTAAACGGCGCCGGTTTCGAGGAACTCCGGCTTGCGCTGCTGGCGCATCAGCCGCTCGGACTTGTCGTGGTTCACGCCCTGGCCGTCGGCCGTCCAGAGAAAATAGTGGAAGGGCGCAACGGTCAGGGCCGTATCGGCGCCGTCGATCACCGCCTGCGCGGCGTCGTCAATGTCCTGGGGCGTGGTCAGCGGCGAGGTGCACTGCAGGAACACCAGCACATCGGCTTCATAGCCGCCGTCGGCGAGGACGCCGAGCGCGTGCAGAAGGGCCGCCTCGGAACTGGCCGTATCCCCCGACAGTTCGGGCGGTCGCTCCACAACATCGGCGCCGTAGGCGCGGGCGACGGCGGCGATCTCGGGATCGTCGGTAGACACCACGACGCGATCCACCAGACCCGCGGCCCGGGCGGCGTCGATGGTGTGCGCGACGAGCGGCTTGCCGGCCAGCGGCAGCACGTTCTTGCGCGGCAGGCCTTTTGATCCGCCCCGGGCAGGGATTATGGCGACCGTGCGGGTCATCAGCTTGTCAGGGCCTATTGCCAGAGGACGTTGTGATACGGGATCCAGGCGATCTTCGCCTGGGGCGACAGGAACAGCCAGATCCCCAGCGTCGCCCCGTAAAGCGCGAGTACGCCCGCGGTCGCGGCCTGGCGTTCATTCTGGGTCCGGAGCATTTCCGGCAACCGCGAGAAAACCGCGATCTGGAAAGGGATGAGATACATGCTCATCCGGTCCGAGGCCACGGGCGCCACGAACACGGCGGCGGCCATGGGCACCGCGATCATCGCCAGAATTGAGTAGAGAGTGGCGTCGGGGTACCGCTCCGCCCATTGCCGTCGGAAATAGTAGAATATCGCTGCTGCGGCGACGTTCATGGCGACCCGAGGCAGGGCTCCGTTCGCCTCCGGCGACACGGTGATATAGGAGTCGGTGTAGTAGCTGACCGAGTCCTTGAGTACGAAAATGCCCAGAAGCGCGAAGATGCCGCCGGCGACGAACACCGGAAGCGCCGTGACCCGCCCACGCATGAACCAGGCCAGCGGCAGGAAGGCCGCCGAGGTCTGGTGGAACGGCACCGCGAGCAGAACCCAGAAGATGTAGCCGCGCAGCTTCCCGTCAACGAAGGCGTTCATGGCCAGCATCAGCAGGCCGATGGCCGTCGCCTGGCGGATGCCGCTCATGCCGATGCCGATCACCAGCACAGGCATGGCCAGCGCCAGGGTGCGCCAGGGCGACGGCTGGCGGCGGCAAAAGGCCAGCAGGCCGACCGCGAGGATCACCCCGCAGACATAATTTGCGCCGTAGTTGCCCATGCCGAGCCGGTCGCTGATCCAGGCCAGCATCCCGTAGGCCGGCTCGATCTGAAAGAGCGTGCGCCAGAACGGGTCGTAAAGCACCGCCTCGGCCACGCGCAAGTAGTTGCGCCAGTCGCGACCGACGCCGTCGCGAAGCCCCACGATGACCGACAGGGCAATACCGGCGATGACCAGCATGATCAGCTGGGAGCGCCGGTCGAGCCGCGCGGGCGCCATGCTCGCGAGGGCCGGCACCAGGAAAAGCATCCAGTAGACGAACATGCCGCGAACGGTCCCGAGATACGAAATGGAGCCAACCGGTCAGGCGGACCGGTCAGCTCCCTGCCGCCTTGCCCCGGAGGGATAGGCGATCATCATGGCGCAGCAAAGGGCGAACAAAACGCCCATCGCCGGCGAGCGAAGCGGATAGTCGGCCAGTGAGTGGGCCATGACCAGCAGCACACACAGGCTGGCGGCGCGTGCGGGGCCATACTCTCCGCCGCCCTGACGCCAGATGTTGAAGGCCTGCCGGCCGAACCACACGAGAAAGGCCGCGAGCAAGGCCACGGCGAGCACGCCGCCCTCCAGCACCACTTCCAGCCAGTCGTCATGGGCGTGGTTGATGTAGGTGTTGATGACCGTCTCCGGGCCTTCGAACATCTTGTAGACCGGGACGAAGGCGCCCATGCCGGAGCCGAAGGGCATGAAGGCCTTGATCGCCGACCATGTGCCCGATGCCGCGACAATCCGGACATCTTCCGAGAAGCCGGCCTGCAACCGGCTGATCGCCGCGCCGAAGGTCATCTGGACCAGAAGGGCGGCGACCACGAATCCCACGCCGAGAACGGCGAGCGCGCGCCAGCCCTTACCGCGCGCGATACCGCTGCGCCAGGCCAGGGCAAGCGCGCCGAGACCGGTCGGAATCAGGAGAAACAGGCCCGCGCGGGATCCGGTAAGACCGAGGCCGCCGATCGCCAGCGCGGCAGCGCCGAGCGCCAGGGCGAGATCACGGCGCGACGCCGTGCGGGTCGTCGTCGCCTCGATCGCCCAGGCGGAGGCGAACACAACCACGCAGATCAGCAGGCTGGCGAAATGGTTGCGGTTGGAAAAGAACCCGACGGCGGCGCTGGTGTTGGTGATGGCGTAGAACCGCAGGCCGCTGTCTTCACCACCCGCCAGTTGCGCCGCGCCGAGCAGGACGCTGACCGCGCCGAAGCCGATGACAAACAGGACCATTCGCCGCCGCCATTCGGGCGTGAGGGTCAGGGCGGCGAGCAACATCGCCGAGGCGGGCAGCAGGGACAGGAAGCTGGACCAGGTCGCCTGGGGGCTCAGGCTGAGCGGCGCCCAGCCGATCGGGACCCCGGCCAACTGCAGACCGGCGACGACCGGCGCCCGACCCGGCAGAGCGGTCCAGACCGCGGGCGGCAGCGGGATCAGCTGGATGAGGGGAAGGAGGACTATGCCAC
>JBKJII010000135.1:0-2376 GCA_046598505.1 Caulobacter sp.
CCTCGATCCGCGGGACCCAGGGCAAGGGCCTGATGCCCGACGGCACCTCGCGCTTCTCCTACAAGGGTCAGGCCATCGCCCACTACATGGGCTGCTCGACCTTCGCCAACCACACGGTGCTGCCCGAGATCGCGCTGGCCAAGATCCGCAAGGACGCTCCGTTCGACAAGGCCTGCTATATCGGCTGCGGCGTGACCACGGGCGTGGGCGCGGTGACCAACACGGCCAAGGTCGAGCCGGGCGCCAACTGCATCGTCTTTGGCCTCGGCGGCATCGGCCTGAACGTCATCCAGGGGCTGAAGCTCGTCGGCGCCAACATGATCATCGGGGTCGACATCAACCCGGACCGCGAGGCCTGGGGCCGCCGGTTCGGCATGACCCACTTCGTCAACCCCAGGACCATCGACGGCGACATCGTCCCGCATCTGGTGGCCCTGACTGACGGCGGGGCGGACTACACCTTCGACGCCACGGGCAACGTCACGGTCATGCGTCAGGCGCTGGAAGCCTGCCATCGCGGCTGGGGCGAGAGCATCATCATCGGCGTGGCCGAGGCCGGCAAGGAGATCGCCACCCGCCCGTTTCAGCTGGTCACCGGCCGGGTCTGGAAGGGCACGGCGTTCGGCGGCGCGCGCGGCCGCACCGACGTGCCCCAGATCGTCGACTGGTATATGGACGGCAAGATCCAGATCGACCCGATGATCACCCACACGATGCCGCTGGAAGACATCAACAAGGCCTTCGACCTGATGCATTCGGGTGAGAGCATTCGCAGCGTGGTGGTGTTCTAGGTGACGCGACCCGGGCCAGCCGTGCTCTTGGGTTTGGGTGTTTCGGGCTGTGGCGCTCCTGCGCCGCCTCCCGCGCAAATGCCGCCAGTGGAGGTAGTGGCCGCGGCGCGAGCACTTCCTCTTCAGCCCGCCGTCGTGTTTTTCAGCGATGCCTTCACAGCGGCAGCCCCGGTTGGGTTCACCTTGGTCCAGCGCAAGCATGGCTCTTCCTATGCCACCTATGAGGTGCGGAAGGGCGAGATCCCGTATGTCGGAATCTATGTTGGGAATGCGCCGGCCTTTCCGACTGGAAGCGAGGCAAGGCCGCTGATGTCCGCCGTCGCCCCCGCCTCGGCGACGATCAAGCATCCCGACGGCGGGCTCAGCACAGAATTCCTGATACCTGGCAAAAGGAGCAGGCGCCCCATAGCCATTCACGCTCGGGCATTTGAGGTTCCGGGCGATCAGGATACGGCCAACAAAATCGCGGCCTCAGTTACGGCGAGCCAATGAATTCCAAGACTGTCGAAATCCTCTCCACCCACCGCACGTTCGACGGCACGCTGCACTACTGCCGCCACCAGAGCGCGGCCACCGGCACGCCGATGCGATTCACGATCTTCCTGCCGCCGGGCGAGGGACCCTTCCCCGTGATGGTCTGGCTGTCGGGTCTGACCTGTACGGAAGAGAACTTCACCACCAAGGGCGGAGCCTATGGCGCGGCCGCCGCGCTGGGGATGGCCATCGTCGCGCCGGACACCAGTCCGCGCGGGGAGGGCGTCGCCGACAGCCCCGACTATGACTTCGGCCAGGGCGCCGGCTTCTATGTGGACGCCACGCAGGCCCCCTGGGCGCCGCACTTCAGCATGGAGGCCTACGTCACCCGCGATCTGCTGGAGGCGGTGCACGGCGCCTTCCCGGTGGACGCGGCGCGGCGCTCGATCAGCGGTCACTCCATGGGCGGCCACGGGGCCCTGACCCTGGCGCTGAAGTATCCGGACCTGTTCCGCGCGGTCGGCGCCTTCGCCCCGATCTGTTCGCCGACGCGGTGTTCGTGGGGCCGGAAGGCCTTCGCCGGCTACCTCGGCCCGGACCAACGCCTGTGGGACGCCCATGACGCGACCCGGCTGATCGAGGCCGGGGCCGGCAAGGGGCGCTACGACGACATCCTTGTTGAGCAGGGCCTGGGCGACAACTTCCTCGCCGATCAGCTCAGGCCCGAATTGCTGGAAGCGGCCTGCGAGGCCGCCGGCCAGCCGCTGACGGTGCTGCGGCACGCGGGCTATGACCACAGCTACTTCTTCATCTCGACCTTCATCGCCGACCACCTTGCCTGGCACCGGGAAAGGCTGGAGTAGGACAATTCAGGGGACAGCTTACTCTTTTCCTCGCGCCCGGAGCCTGAGCCGGTTCAGGAAATGAGTAAGCTGTCCCCTGAATTGCAGCGGCCGGACTAAATCCCCGCGCCCAGATCCACGAACGCATCCTCCAGCGACGGCGTGACCACCGCGTCCTCGGCCAGCCGGTGGGCCAGGCCGTCGACCTGGGCGGTGATCTCGGGGACGGCGGTGATCTCCCACCAGGCGGGGCGGGTAAGGGGGCCCAG
>JBKJII010000191.1:0-2453 GCA_046598505.1 Caulobacter sp.
CGTGCCCCCTCCACCATCCTTCGGATGGGCCCCCTCCCCCTGTGGGGTAGGAACTGCAGGTCAGCGGTCACGCGGCCGCCTTGGTCAGACCGGCCAGCACCTCGACCAGCGGCGCGGTGCTGCGCTCGCCGGTCGCGCGGACCTTGAGCTCGACGACGCCGTCGGCCAGACCCTTGGGGCCGATGATCAGCTGCCGGGGGATGCCGATCAGGTCCGCCTTAGCGAACTTGCCGCCCGGGCGTTCGGCGGTGTCGTCGTAGATCACCGACTTGCCGGCCGCAGTCAGCACCGCATAGGCCTGTTCGCAGGCCGCGTCGCAGGCGTCGTCGCCGACCCGCAGATTGATCAGCGCCACGTCGAACGGCGCAACGCTGTCCGGCCAGATGATACCGCCCTCGTCGTGGCTGGCCTCGATGATCGCGCCCAGCAGGCGGGACACGCCGACGCCATAGCTGCCCATGTGCACGGTGTGCTCCTGGCTGTCGGGCCCGGTGACGCTGGCCTTCATCGGCAGGGAGTATTTCTGGCCGAAGTAGAAGATGTGGCCGACCTCGATGCCGCGCGCCGACAGCTGCTTGTCGGCGGGCACAGCGGCGAAGGCCGCCTCGTCGTGCATCTCTTCGGTGGCCGCATAGAGGGCTGTGCGCTGGTCGACCAGCGGCTGCAGGTCGCCGTGCCAGTCGAGGTCGGGACCGGGCGCGCCCATTTCGACCAGGTCCTTGTGACAGAACACCTGACTCTCGCCGGTGTCGGCCAGCACGATGAACTCGTGGCTGAGGTCGCCGCCGATCGGACCGGTGTCGGCCTTCATCGGCACGGCCTTCAGGCCCATACGCGCGAACAGGTTCAGATAGGCGACGAACATCCGGTTGTAGGCCGCCCGGGCGTCGGCCTCGTTGAGGTCGAAGCTGTAGGCGTCCTTCATCAGGAACTCGCGGCCACGCATCACGCCGAAGCGCGGGCGGCGCTCGTCGCGGAACTTCCACTGGATATTGTAGAGGTTCAGCGGCAGGTCCTTGTAGCTCTTGACGTAGGCCCGGAAGATGTCGGTCACGACCTCCTCGGCCGTGGGGCCATAAAGCAGGTCGCGCTTGTGGCGGTCGGTGATGCGCAGCATCTCGTCGCCATAGGCGTCGTAGCGGCCGCTCTCGCGCCACAGGTCGGCCAGCTGGATGGTCGGCATGAGCAACTCGACGGCGCCGGCGCGGTCCATCTCCTCGCGGACGATCTGCTCGACCTTCTTCAGAACCCGCAGACCCAGCGGCAGCCAGGCGTAGATGCCCGCTGCTTCCTGGCGGATCATGCCGGCGCGCAGCATCAGCTGATGCGAGACGATCTGGGCGTCCGAAGGCGCCTCTTTCAACGTGGGCAGAAAATAGCGCGACAGGCGCATGGAAATCCCCGAACAGCTTTGGGGGTGACTTACCCTCGCGAGCCGTTTGTTGGCAACGCGGGCGGCGAAAAGAAGGCCGCCGGGGGAGCCGGCGGCCTTGCAAGTCATCGTCGGGGAAAAACGCCATGGAGCAAGACCGGCGAACCGGTCTGCCATGAACCAACCCTAACGGGGACTCGCCTGACAGGCATGTGCGGCAATGGCTCGCGCCTGCGGGGAACGACAATCGCTCAAAGTTTGGGCGGCGGCGGGCGCGCCCGGAAGGCGGCGCCGAAAGCCTGGGCGATTCTCAGTAGTTGGTCGGCAGGCTGGGGAGGGTCACCAGCTTGAAATGGAGCACCAGCCACAGCGACGCCCACAGAACCGCCGAGACCCAGGTGGTGGTGATGAACTTCTTCTTGAGGTTCGGATTGACCGGCGCGCCGGGGTCGCCGCCGTCCTTCACCTCGATGCCGGACTCCGCATAGGTCTTCGTGCCCAGCGGCAGGATGACGAACAGCGCCGTCCACCAGATGGTCAGATAGATGGCGATGCCGGTGGCGAGGGTCATCCGTGATGTCCGTCTTTCGGGGTTTCCATCAGTTCGACCAGCATGCCGCCCATGTCCTTGGGGTGCACGAAGATAATCAGGGTGCCGTGAGCGCCGATGCGCGGCTCGCCGAGCACAGTCGCGCCCTTGGCGACCAGGGCGTCGCGGGCCTCATAGATGTTCTCGACCTCGAAGCAGATGTGGTGCTGGCCGCCCTTGGGGTTCTTGGCCAGAAAGCCGTGGATCGGGCTCTTCTCGCCATAGGGCTCGATCAGCTCGATCTGGCTGTTGGGCAGATTGACGAAACAGACCCAGACCCCCTGCTCCGGCATGGCCCATTTATCGGTCCAGGACGTCGCGCCCAGCAGGTCGCGATACATGTTCAGCGCCGCGTCGATAGAGGGCGTGGCGACCCCGACGTGGTTGAGCTTGCCGATCATGGGTAGGCCTCCAAATGCCGTCGCGTCCTAACACCCTTCTCCCAAAGGGAGAAGGAGGGGCCCGCCCGGCAAAGCCGGGTGGGAGGTTGAG
>JBKJII010000282.1:0-6219 GCA_046598505.1 Caulobacter sp.
GGAAGAGCTGAAATCCCTCTCCCAAAGGGAGAGGGAGGGGCCCGACGCGAAGCGACGGGAGGGTGAGGGGTTACGGAGCTATCCGGCCTACGCCCTGACCCCTCAACCTCCCATCCCGCTTCGCCTGCGGCTACGCGGGCCGGGCCCCTCCTTCTCCCCTCCGGGAGAAGGATACTACGCCATCACCCCGAACAGCCTTCCGATGCCGGCGGTCACGGCCATGGCCAGGGCGCCCCAGAAGGTCACGCGCGCTGTGGCCTTCCAGACGTTCGCACCGCCGGCCTTCGCGCCGACCGCGCCCAGCAGGGCCAGGAAAGCCAGCGAGGCGACAGAGACGGCCAAAGTCAGCGACGTCAGCGGAAACAGCAGCACCATCGCCAGCGGCATGGCCGCGCCGACCGAGAAGGTCGCCGCCGAGGTCAGCGCCGCCTGGATCGGCCGGGCCTGGGTGATTTCGGAGATGCCCAGCTCGTCGCGGGCATGGGCGCCCAGGGCGTCGCCGGCCATCAGCTGGGTCGCCACCTGTCCGGCCAGATCCGCCGACAGGCCGCGCCCGACGTAGATCGCCGCCAGCTCACGGTGCTCCGCCTCCGGATCGGTCGCCAGCTCAAGCGTCTCGCGGGCCAGGTCAGCCTTCTCGGTGTCGGACTGCGAACTGACCGAGACGTACTCGCCGGCGGCCATCGACATGGCCCCGGCGACCAGCCCGGCGATGCCGGCGACCAGCACCTCGTTCCTGCCCCCGGCCGCCGCCGCGACTCCGACGATCAGGCTGGCGGTGGAGACGATGCCGTCGTTGGCCCCGAGCACGGCGGCGCGCAGCCAGCCGATCCGGGCGACGAGGTGGCTTTCAGCATGGGTTTTGAGGCGGCTCATGGAGTCTTCCTTCGCATGGCCAGTTCATTGGCCACCTTGATCCAGAGCACGGCGGTCAGTGGAAACAGCTGGATGATGTTGCTGAGGATCAACGGCCAGCTGGCGATCATGATTCCGTAGCCCGCCCACAGCACGATCGCGCCGGTGTAGGCGCTCTGCGAGACCAGCGAGATGCCGGATGTGTCGCGGGTACGGATGGTGCGGATCGACTGGGGAAACCAACACAGGGTGGAGATGGCGGCGGCGACAAATCCGACAGTTTCGGCGACAGGCGAGGCCAAGGCGTGTTTCTCCGGCCTGCAGCGGCCGGGCGCACCTTCAGCCGAGTCGGGCCGCCGGCGTCAGACCTCCTTGATCCGCCGCAGGGCGCCGATGGCGTAGTCCACGTCCTCGATGGTGTTGCGCATACTGGGGGTCAGCCGCACGTGCCGGGTCGCATAGGGCGCGGCCGAGCCGATGATGTTCAGCCTGCGCAGCCGGCGCACCACCCCGTCGGCGGACAGACCGTCCACGTCAAAGGCGACGATGCCCGCCGACAGACCCGGATCGGTCGGCGTGCGCAGCCTGATGTGCGGCATCAGCTCCAGCCCGTACTTCAGGCGGCTGGCCAGGGCGTGGGTGCGCGCCTCGATGGCCGCCTTGCCGACCATGCCGTGGAACTGGAACGCCTCGGTCAGGGCCCAGACATGCTCGAACGCCTTGAAGCCGCCCGGCGTCATCCGCGCACCGGTCGTCGGGCCGGGATCATAGTTGCCGAGCCAGGCGCCGTAGGCGTTGGGCGCCAGGAAGCTCGGCACGGTCGGCGAGACCCGCGACCAGCCGAACGGCGTGCCGAACACCACGCCCGTGCCGCGCGGGCCGAACATCCATTTGTGGCAGGCGGCGACCAGGAAGTCGCAGCCGAGCTCGGGCAGGGTGGTGTTCTCGACGCCGAAGCCGTGCACGCCGTCGACGCTGAACAGCACCCGGTCCTGCGGCGCGCGGGCGGCGTTGATCGGCTTGAGCGCGTCGGCGATGGCCCGGATCGGCATCTTCAGGCCGGTCGAGCTGTGCACCCAGGTCAGGGCGAGCACCCGCGTCTCCGGCCGGATGTTGGCGATGATCCGCCCGACGATCTGCTCGACCGTCGCGGCGGCGGCCTGGTCGAACAGGGTGATCTTGCGCACCGACCCGCCACGCTTGAGCGTCGCCAGCCGCAGGGATTCATGGGTGATGTAGTAGTCGTGGGTGGTGGTCAGGACCTCCTGACCGTAGCGGATGTCGAGGCCGGAATAGAGCAGGCCGATGCCGCTGGTGGTGCTTTCGCACAGCGCGACATTGTCGGCCGGCACGTTGAAATAGGCGCCGGCGGCGGCGCGGGCGGCGTTCTGCAGCGGCCGGTTGCGGCTCTCCAGATAGGTCACCGGGCTGGAGTCCAGCCCCTTGCGATGCCGGTCGATGGCGTTGCGGACAATACGCGGATTTGAGGCGAACAGCATCGCCGACAGATCGACCAGGCTCCAGTCCAGCGCCCACTGGCCCCGCACCCAGGCCCAGTCGGTTCCCCCGGCCGGCATGGCGTTGGGCGCCGGCGGCGACTGCACCTGGGCGGCAGTGGTGTCGTCGGGTTCATGGAAGTCGGGATCAGCGAGCGGCTCAGCCGGCGGCGTATCCTGAGCCGACGCCGCCCCGGCCAGCGCCGCCGCGCCGAGGGCGAGCCCCGACCCGGCAAGCAACCGCCTTCGGCTCAGCCACCCCTCGTCGTCCGTCTCCATGATCCGCTCCACCCCCGTGTCCCGGGCATCATTCTCCGACGGTCAGGCCGGTTCACGCTACTTCTTGTTCGGCGCGAGTGGCCGAGGCGGGACCCGGTCGGCTTTCTGTAGCGGATTTCACCTGACAAGCCCGCCCGACCGTGGCCTTCTCCCGCGATCATCTCTGGGGAGGGAGGCGCGCCATGGCCGCCAGTTCAACGACATTCGACGCTGCGGCCGAGACCGCGAGATATCTGGCCGCACTCCCGCCGGAGGCGCATGCCAAGGCGACGGCCTATACCCAGGGCGGCCACTGGCTGCTGCTGTGGGGCACACTGGTCGCCATCGCGGTCTCCTGGATCATCGTCAGGACGGGCGTGCTGGCGCGGATTCGCGCCGCGACGTCAAAGTCGCCTCAGGGCGGCTGGCTGGCGGTGCTGGCTGTCGTGCCGGTGGCGATCGTGCTCGATTCGCTGCTCAGCCTGCCCTGGTCGATCTACACGGGCTGGTGGCGTGAAACCCAGTACGGCCTCAAGAGCCAGCCGTTGACGGAGTGGCTGGGCGAATGGGGCATGCAACTGGGCATCGGCCTGGTGATGAACCTGATCCTCTTCAGCATCATCTACGCCCTGATCCGCAGGGCGCCCAAGCGCTGGTGGCTGTGGGGCGGACTGGTCACCAGCCTGTTTGTCATCCTCGCGATCGTCATCTCGCCGGTGCTGATCGAGCCGTTGTTCAACAAGTATACGCCGGCTCCGGCGGGCGCAGTCCGCGACACGGTGGTCGAAATGGCCAAGGCCAACGGCGTGCCGTCAGACAAGATCTTCATCTACAACGGCTCGAAACAGTCGAACCGCTATACCGCCAACGTCTCCGGCCTGTTCGGCTCGGCGCGGGTCGCCATGAGCGACACCATGTTCAAGCAGGACGCCGATATCGCGGAAGTCCGGGGCGTGGTCGGCCATGAAATGGGCCACTACGTCCACATGCATTCGCTGTGGATGGCCGGGGTGTTCAGCCTGCTGGCGATGATTGGCTTCTGGCTGGTCGACCGGCTGTTCCCGCTGGCCGCGCGGTTGCTGGGCGCCCGGGGCGTGGAGGGAATCGCCGATCCGGCCGGCCTGCCGGTCCTGACCGCGGTGCTGTCGGTGCTGGCCTTGCTGGCGACGCCGGTGACCAACACCTTGATCCGGACAATGGAAGCCGACGCCGACAACTTCTCGCTTCAGCGCGTCAACGAGCCGGACGGCCTGTCAAAGGCGCTGGTCAAGACCATCGAATACCGGGCGGCGACGCCGGGTCAGCTGGAAGAGATCATCTTCTACGATCACCCGTCGGTCGGCTGGCGCGTGCGCAATGCGATGGACTGGAAGGCCGCCCATATGAAGCCGGAGGCCGTCATGATCGACATGACGCCGGCGGCCGCGGTCGAGTCGCCGGCCGAGGGCAAGTAGGGTCGGCAGGGATTTGGGGAGTAGGGAGTAGGGAGTGGTTTGGCCTGCGCGCACCATCCGCGCCGCGCCTACACTCTTGCTACTCCCTACTCCCTACTCCCTACTCCCTACGCCTTACGCCCTACCGTTTCTGCACAAACACCGTCCCGGCCGAATAGCCCGCGCCGAAGCTGCAGATCAGGCCGGTGTCGCCGGCCTTGAAGTCGCTGTTGGCGCGGTGGAAGGCGATGATTGATCCGGCCGAGCTGGTGTTGGCGTAGGTGTCGAGGATGATCACGTTTTCCTCGGGCGTCGGATCGCGGCCCAGCACCTTGCGACCGATCATCTCGTTCATGTTGATGTTGGCCTGATGCAGCCACAGGCGCTTCAAGGCCGTCGGGTCGATGCCCAGGTCGCCGGCGTGTTCGACGATCATCTGGCTGACCATCGGCACCACCTCGCGGAACACCTTGCGACCCTCCTGGACGAACAGCTTGTCCCTGGCGCCGATACCCTCGGGGGCGGCGTTGTTGAGGAAACCGAAGTTGTTACGGATGTTGTTGGAGAATTGGGTCTTCAGCCGCGTGCCGAGGATGTCCCAGCCCCCGGTCGCCTGGTCGGCGGCCTCGACGATCACGGCCGTGGCCACGTCGCCAAAGATGAAGTGGCTGTCGCGATCCTTGAAGTTCAGGTGGCCGGAGCAGATCTCCGGATTGACCATCAGCACCGCCCTGGCCGAGCCGGTGGCGATGAAGTCGGCCGCCGTCTTGATTCCAAAGGTGGCGCTCGAACAGGCTACGTTCATGTCGAAGGCGAAGCCTTCGATGCCCAGCGCCTGCTGCACCTCAATGGCCATGGCCGGATAGGCGCGCTGCATGTTGGAGGCGGCGCAGAGCACCGCGCCGATCTCACTGACCGGCTTGCCCCATCGTTCGATCGCCTCGCGAGCCGCCGCCACGGCGATCTCGGCAAGGATCGAGATCTCGTCGTTGGAGCGCTCGGGGATGTTCGGCCGCATGACCTCCGGGTCGAGGATGCCGGCCTTGTCCATGACAAACCGGGCCTTGATCCCCGAGGCCTTCTCGACGAACTCGGCGGAAGACGGGGTCAGGGCCTCGACCGTTCCCGCCGCGATATCGTCGGCGTTGGCGGCGTTGAACCGCTCGACGTAGCTGTTGAAGGCCACGACCAGTTCGACGTTCGAGATGCTTTGCTCGGGTGTGTAGAGTCCGGTGGCGGCGATGACGGCCTGATGCACGACGATGATCCCGACGCTTATGATTGTTGATCGGGTTGATAGCGCAGGCGTGCGTTTGAGGGAAACGGCGTCAGCAGCGAACGGCCCGGCCGGCCGTTTTCTTCGAATCCGGTGTATGTCTGGCGCGCAACACCGGCGCCCAATACTGGCGCGGGGTAGCTGGAATTTCTTGACGCGGAACGGTTGGGTTGAGATCGGTGAGCAACGTGCACCCGGGCTGGGTGCGTACTGGGGATAAACCATGAAGACGATTATTACGGCCGCTGTGGCCGCTGCTGCGTTGCTCGCCGTTCCGGCCTTTGCGCACGCTGACGAAGTCACCGCCTATGGCAACATCGGCTACTCCAACGTCGACATCGACGTGGTCACCCTGGGCACGATCACGGCGCGCTTCGGCGTCCGCGTGACGCCCCACTTCGGCATCGAAGCTGAAGGCATGGTCGGCGTCGCTGACGACGACTTCTTCGGCACGCCCGTGGAACTGAAGCGTGAATTCGGCGCCTTCGCCGTCGCCACCTTCCCGTTGACCCCGAACGTCGACGTGTTCGCCCGCGTCGGCGGCGCGACCGCCACGATCGATATCGGCGGCTTCGAAGACAACTCGAACGGCGCGGCCTACGGCGCCGGCGCGCAGTTCTTCTTTGACGAATCCAACGGCGTTCGCGTCGACTACACCAAGTATGAACTGACCGAAGACGCCGACGTCTGGTCGGTGAGCTACGTCCGCAAGTTCTAGTCAAACCTGCGACTGATCTACGGCAAGGCCCTCTCCGGCGACGGAGGGGGCCTTTTGCGTTTCCGGCCCTGTGGCCCACGGGCAACGCTACAAAGCCGCCTCATTCCTTCCCCTGAACCGCCTCCGACGCGCCGCGATTGGTCCCTACGCCCGAATGGCTGGGGAGCTGAAAGCGTCAAGGAG
>JBKJII010000352.1:0-28726 GCA_046598505.1 Caulobacter sp.
CCGCCGCCGCCTCCGGGTGGTGGCTATGGCCCGCCGCCGCCTCCGGGACCGGGTCCGGGTTCGATTGACTGCCTCTGCACGCGTGCGGTGGTGTTCTACGGCCCGACCTCTTCGTGGGGCGACATCCGCGTCCGGGCGCCGGGCGTCCGCGTCTACGGCACCCCCGTAGAAGTCGCGACCGGCCGCATCGATATCCAGGGCCCGCCCGTCTATGTCGACGCGCCCCCGATCCACATCCAGGCGCCGCAGATCTACCTGCAACGCCCGCAGGTCTATGTCCGTCCCTCGACCGTCACCGTCGATGCGCCGGAAATCCACTTCTCGGGCTGCGCCGAAGGCGAGCGCTGCGAGCCGGCGCCGGGCCACTAAGCCCTCGCCGACCCGAGATCCAGAGGCCGGCCGGGGCGACCCGGCCGGAATCGGGAACCTTGATCCGACGACAGAACGGCTGGGCTCACGCCCGGCCGTTTTTCGTTTGTCGGTTAGCTGGAAACTGGGCGGCGTCAGCGGCTGCAGAAATCGCGCGCTTCACGGGCCAGTGGCAGGTCCCCGCCGGCCAGGGCGGCCTTGATGGCCTGCTCGCATTTGTTCTCGCTCAGCAGCCCGGTGACCTGCGTCCGCAACGCCGCCTTGACGGCCAGCTCCTCACGCAGCCGCTTTGCCTCGCGACGTTGGGCCGGAAGGCAGACTGACAGCCACTTTGCATCGGCGCAGTTGGCGACCAGTCGCGCCTGGCGGATCGACTCCGCCTTTTCCGCCTCGGACATGGGGGCCACTGCGGGCAAGGGAACGGCTGGCAGGACCGTGGCCGTCGGAGGGGGCGATGTCGGGACCGGCGCCTTGCCGTCCGGCGACACCAGCAAGGTCACCGACGGCATCTGGTAGTGGCAGACCCAGCCGCTCGGCGTCATGTCGCACGACTGCAGCGTGGCCTGGCTTTCCGTCGTGGCCGGTTCCGCGGCGAGGGCGAACAGCAACGCAATCATGGGCAGCCTCGCAGGCGTTCAACGCTTTCCCAAAACCATATCGCCAATGCGCCTGTCTACCGAGGCCTTTCTGCGCTGGGGCGAGCCTCGTGCTTTTCAATCGGCCCGTTGGCGTAGGGTCATGCTTGAATCCCCCGCGGGGACGGTCGACCATGCGTTCGAAAACGAGCGACGGGCCAAGCGAGCTGCGTCGCCGAGCGGCAGGGAGCGAAACCATGACCTCAGCGACGCCCACAGGCGCCCCGCAGTCTGTCGACGCCGTGGTCGTCGGCGCCGGGTTCGCCGGCCTCTATATGGTCCATCGCTTGCGGGAGGCCGGCTTCAGCGTTCAGGGGCTCGACGCCGCGGCCGGCGTGGGCGGGACCTGGTATTGGAACCGCTATCCGGGCGCCCGCTGTGACATCCCCAGCCTGCTTTATTCCTTCACCTGGTCGGATGAGCTTCGCGAGTCCTGGCGCTGGAGCGAGAAGTACGCCACCCAACCGGAAATCCTCGCCTACGCCGAACACATCGCCGACCGCTTCGACCTGAAGCGCTCTTTCCTGTTCGAGACGAAAGTGATCTCGGCAGTGTTTGATGAGGCCACGGGCCGCTGGCGGGTGGAGACAGACACCGGCGCGGTGTTCGACGCCCGGTTCTGCATCATGGCCACCGGCTGTCTCTCCGTGCCCAAGGTCCCGGACCTTGCCGGCGCATCGACCTTCAAGGGCGAAGCCTATGTCACCGGTCGCTGGCCGCATGCGCCCGTCGACTTCAAGGGCAAGCGGGTGGCGATGATCGGCACCGGCTCGTCAGCCATCCAGTCGATGCCGCTGATCGCGCAGGACGCCGCCCACGTCACCGTCTTCCAGCGCACCCCCAATTTCAGCCTGCCGGCCCTCAACGCGCCGCTGACCGATCCGGAGATCGCCGCTTTCGAGGAGACCTTCCCGACCTACCGCGAACTCCTGCGCAGCGGCGAGCCGGGCCTGCCGCTGCCGCCGAAAGGATGGGTCCCGACCGAAGCGGAACTTGCGGCGCTGGTCGAGCAGTTGTGGAACGGGGGCGGTCTGATCTCCGCCGTGATGATCCCCGACCTGGTCAAGAACGAGCGGATTAACGCGGCCGCCGGCGACTTCGTCCGCGCGAAGATCGGCGAAATCGTCAAGGACCCGGTCCTGGCCGCGAAGCTGACGCCCAACAGCTTCCCGCTCGGCGCCAAGCGGGCCTGCGTCGATACCGACTACTACGCCAGCTTCAACCGCGACAACGTCACCCTGGTCGATCTGCGCGAGACGCCGATCGTCGAGATCACGCCCACAGGCGTGCGCACCTCGGACGCGGACTACGCCGCCGACATCATCGTCTACGCCATGGGCTTCGACGCCATGACCGGCGCACTGCTGAACATGAACATCCGCGGGCGCGGCGGCGTGGCGCTCCGCGATGTCTGGCAGGATGGGCCCAAGACCTATCTCGGCGTGTCTGTCGCAGGTTTCCCGAACCTGTTCACGGTAACGGGGCCGGGCAGCCCGTCGGTGCTGAGCAACATGCTCAATTCCATCGAGCAGCATGTCGACTGGATCTTCGACGCCATCGTCCACCTGCGCGACAATCAGGCGACCGCCATCGAGGCGACCCCCGCGGCGCAAGAGGACTGGGTCGTCCACGTCAACGAGGAAGCCGACAAGACCCTCTATCCGCGGGCGGCGTCCTGGTATGTCGGGGCCAACGTGCCCGGCAAGCCGCGTGTCTTCATGCCCTACATCGGCGAAGGCTATAAGAAACGCTGCGACCAGATCGCGGCGGACGGCTATGTCGGCTTCGCGGTGACCTGATGGCCGGGGGACCGCTGGGCGACATGACCAGCTATCTCGGCTGGAAGATCGACTTCCGCCATCCGGACGGCGAGCCGGCGCTGGTCGGGCCGGGTTCGATGCACTGGCGCGTCTACAAGAACCCCATCGCGCTCGCGGTCGGCGGTGTCGCGGCGGTGCTGCTGGAGTTCGCCGACGCGCGCATCCGGTCCGGTGTCTGGGACCACTCGACCTACAAGATCGACCCCGTCGGCCGGTCCAAGCGCACGGGCGTCGCCGCGATGGTCGGGGTCTATGGTCCGCAGAGGGCGGCGCGGCGGGTGATCCAGGGCGTGACCAACATGCATGGCCGTGTCAGCGGCGAGACGCCGACGGGCGAGGCCTACAAGGCGCTCGATCCCGAGCTGCTCGACTGGGTCAGCGCCACAGCCGGCTACGGCTTTCTCAACGCCTACGACCGTTTCGTCTCGCCGCTCAGCGAGGCGGAGAAGACGCAGTTCTATGGCGAGGCCGGTCCGATCGCCCGGCTGTATGGCGTGCAGCATTCGCCAGGCTCCACCGCCGATTTCCTTTCCATGATGGACCGACTGGTCGACCAGTTCGAACCCCACCCGATCGTCGGCGATTTCCTGGCCATCATCCAGTCGGGCCAGGCCGCGCCCGGAACGCCAAAAATGCTCCACCGGGCGCTGGCCCGTGCGTCGGCGTCGCTGCTACCGCCGATCGTGCGTGAGAAACTGGCGCTGGGCCGAGCCTACGACCTGACCATCGCCGACCGGATCGCTCTGAAACTGGCCGGCGCCCTGGCCGAGCGGATCGCCATCCCCGGCTCGCCGCCCAGCGACGCCTGCCTGCGCCTCGGCCTGCCGGCCAACTTGCTCTATCGCAGCCAGGCGGCGCAGAAGCGGCTTCTGGCCGGGTGGCCGCCGATCGCGGAGGCCGCTCAAGCGGCCTGACTTACCGCCCGCTGAACACCGGCGGGCGTTTCTCCAGAAAGCTGGCGACGCCTTCCTTGTGATCCTCGGTGCCCATCAGGGCGCGGATGGTCTCGATGGCCCAGCCGCCGAGTTCGCGCGGATCGCCATAGGTCCCGCGCCGCAGCCCCTCCTTCATGTAGCGCAGCGCCAGCGGCGGGTTGACCGCGATGCGAGCCGCCATGGCGCGGGCCCGCTCCATCAGCTGGTCATGCGGCGTGACCTCGCTGACCAGGCCGATGCGCAGGGCTTCCGCCGCGTCGATAATGTCGCCGGTGAACAGCAGTTCGGCAGCTTTGGCCGGCCCGACGATCGACGGCAGCCGGTAGAATCCGCCGACGTCGCAAACCAGGCCGCGCTTGATGAACATCTCGCTGAACCGGGCCTTCTCCGAGGCGATGCGGATATCGGCATAGAGCGCCAGCTCCATGCCCCAGCCGACCGCCGCGCCATTGACCGCCGCGATCACCGGCTTGTCGCAGTCCAGCGCCGCCATGGCCGCCGGCGTCGGCTTGTGGCGCACCACGGGCGAGCGGTCCTTCGACACCGCCTTGGGGCCGGCCATGATCTCGCGCACGTCGTCGCCGGAGCAGAAGGCCGGGTCCGCGCCGGTGACGACCACGCAGCGCACCTCGCTGTCGGTCACCGACCGGCGGAAGGCCGCTTCCAGCCGGTCATAGGCGTCGAAGTTCAGTGCATTGCGCTGTTCCGGCCGGTTCAGGGTGATGGTGGCGACGTTGTCGGCGACCGCATAGGTCACGCTCTCGGTACCGGCGTCCTGGCTCATCGTTTCTCCCCGCGCCGGCTTCCGGCCCTTGTTGACCAAAGGATGCGCGCCGCGCCGGACACCCTCAACCGGCAAATTGGCGGTTTTGATCACAGGGGCTTGTGGCGCCGGAGGGGAAAGCGGCCATGGTGTGCGCCGAAGGGACTCCGCCATGACCGCCACCGCCCCGCCTGTCCGCGATGTCTTGCCGGCCCACTGGTTTGATCCCGCGCCGCTCGAGGCCTGGCTGAACCGGGAGGTCGAGGACTTCGGCGCAAACATGGTCGTGCAGCAGTTCCAGGGCGGCGCCTCCAACCCGACCTTCCTGCTGACCACCGAGGGTCCGGAGGGGCTTCGCCGCTACGTGCTGCGCAAGAAGCCGCCGGGCGTTCTGCTGGCCAGCGCCCACCAGGTCGACCGCGAATACAAGGTCATGAAGGCCCTGCACGGCCATGTGCCGGTGCCGGTCATGCGCGCCCTCTGCACCGACGACAGCGTCATCGGCACGGCCTTCTATGTGATGGACTACATGGAAGGCCGCATCTTTCGCGACGCCATGCTGCCGGACCTGACGCCGGCCGAACGGGCGGCGGTCTACGACGACCTCAACGCCAATCTGGCCAGGCTGCATCAGGTCGACTTCGTGGCTGTGGGCCTGGGCGACTACGGCAAGGCCGGCGGCTATTTCGAGCGCCAGGTCAGCCGCTGGACCAAACAGTACCGGGGCGCGGAGAGCGAGCTCATCCCGGAGATGGAGGCGCTGATCGAAAGGCTGCCGGCGCGCATCCCTGCGGATGATCCGGTGTCGATCGCCCACGGTGACTACCGGCTGGAGAACGTCATCTTCCACCCGACCGAGCCGCGGCTGATCGCGATCCTCGACTGGGAGCTGTCGACCATCGGCAATCCGCTGGCCGACATCGCCTACAACGCCTTCCTGTGGCGGTCGCATTCGCCCTCCTGGGGCACGCTGCAGGGCGTGGACTTCGCAGCCAGCGGCATCCCGACCGAGGCCGAGTATGTCGCCGCCTACTGCCGACGCACCGGCCGCGGCGAGATCGCGGACTGGCCGTTCTACATGGCCTTCTCGATCTTCCGCCTCGCCTCGATCTCGCAGGGCGTCTACCGCCGCGTGCTGGCGGGCAACGCCGCCAGCGACCGCCCGGCCGAGAACGGCACACCCCACCTCGCCAGCCAGGCGCTCGAGATCCTCGAAGGCCGGGCCTGACCCCGAACCGCAGAGAAACCGTCCATGACCTTTCCCATCCCCAACGTCTCCACCGACCTGACAGGCCAGGTGGCCCTCGTCACCGGCGCCTCGTCCGGCCTCGGCGTACGCTTCGCCAAAACCCTGGCCCGTTGCGGCGCCAAGGTCGCCCTGACCGCCCGGCGGCTTGACCGGCTCGAAGCTATCGCCGCCGAGATCCGCGCCGACGGCGGCGAGGCCGTGGCCCTGGAACTCGACGTCACCGACGCTGACCAGCTGCTGGCCGTGGTCGGCAAGGCGGAAGACGCGCTCGGCCCGGTGACCATCCTGGTCAACAACGCGGGCATCCCCGACGCCCAGCGCGCGACGAAGATGTCCGTCGACCTGATCGACCGGGTCATCGGCGTGAACCTGCGCGCGCCCTACATCCTGTCCTGCGAAGTGGCCCGGCGGCTGATCGCGGCCAAGCGGTCCGGCCGGATCGTCAACATCGCCTCGGTCGCGGCTTACGAGTACCACGGCAACGGCGCGGCCCTCTATTCGATCACCAAGTCCGCCGTGGTGCGGATGACCGAGGCCCTCGCCGTCGAATGGGCCAGCGCCAACATCAACGTCAACGCCATCGCGCCCGGCGCCTTCGCCTCGGAAATGATGGACGGCATGATGGCCCGGGTCGGCGACATCTCGCAGCACTTCCCGCGCAAGCGGCTGGGCGATCCGGCGCAGATGGACAGCACCCTGCTGTTCCTTGTCTCTCCGGCCTCCGACTTCGTCACCGGCGCCTGCATCCGCATCGACGACGGCCAGAGCGGGCGGTAGGGGTTTCGCCCTTCAGCCCTGCAAAGGCTGATGCCGAGCGTTGTACGGTTCAAATAGAATCGTCATGGCCCGACTTGTTCGGGCCATGACATCAGTTGAGGCCGGATGTCGATACGCTCAGCGGTTCACATCCACCACCGTCCGGCCGCGAACCTTGCCTTCAAGGATCGCCTTGCCGACAGCCGGAACCTCGGCGAGCGAGACTTCCTCGACGCCGGCGGCCAGCTTGGTCAGGTCGAGGTCGCTGGCCAGTCGGCTCCACGCCTTCGCCCGGGCCTCGAACGGCGCGTTGACCGAGTCGATGCCGGCCAGGGTCACGTTGCGCAGGATGAACGGAAACACCGAGCCGGGGAGGTCGACCCCCTGTGCCAGGCCACAGGCGGCGACCGCGCCGCGATAGTCGGTCTGCGCCAGCACATTGGCCAGGGTGAAGCTGCCGACGGAGTCGACGGCGCCGATCCACCGGGGCGCGGCGATGGGCGGACCAGCTTCCGACAGGGTCTTGCGGTCGATGATCTCGGCGGCGCCCAGGCCCGTCAGATAGTCGTGCTCCTCGGGCCGACCGGTTGAGGCGATGACGCGATAGCCCAGGCGCGACAGCAGCAGGATCGCCACCGATCCCACGCCACCGTTGGCCCCGGTCACCAGTACCGCGCCGCGGTCCGGCGTGACGCCGTTGTGTTCCAGCGCCAGCACGCTGAGCATGGCGGTGTAGCCGGCCGTGCCGATGGCCATGGCGTCTCGGGTGCTGAGGCTGTCAGGCAGCTTGACCAGCCAGTCGCCGTTGACCCGCTCCTTCTGGGCATAACCGCCGTGGTGGGTCTGGCTCAGGCCCCAGCCGTTCAGCACCACGCGGTCGCCGGGCGCGTGGCCGCCGTGGGTCGACGCAGTGACCGTGCCGGCGAGGTCGATGCCCGGCACCAGCGGCCAGGTCTGGATCACGCCGGGCCGCCCGCCCAGCGCCAGCCCGTCCTTGTAGTTGACGGTGGAGTAGTCGACGTCGATCGAGACATCGCCCGGCATCAGCTGGTCTTCGGCCATGTCGATCAGGTCGACGGAGACGGTGCGCTCGACGCGCGTGGCGAACAGGGCCTTGAAGGTCATGGGATCGTCCGGTCAGCAGGAGGGGGAGGAGATCAAACGCCGAGACCGCGATTGACCCACAGAAGCGCGCGCTCGAACAGGCCCACCGTGCTGGCATGCAGCCGGTCGCCGGTGGCCTTGGGCGCCTTGCCGGCGCTGGCCCGGGCGTGCGTGCCTTCGAGAATGATGCCGAGCTTGTAGCAGGCCAGCACCGCGTACCAGTCGAGGTGGGCGAGGTCGCGGGTCGTGCGGGGGCGATAGTGCTCGACGAGCTGGGCCCGGGTCGGAAAGCCGTCCCAGGGCGTGACCCCGACCGCGCCGGCGGCGGGACCCTCGTCGGGCCAGGTGGCCATCAGCCAGCCGAGGTCGAGCAGTGGATCACCGATGGTCGTCAGCTCCCAGTCGACGATGGCCGCAAGCTCCGGGCTGTCATAGCGGAACAGCACGTTCGACAGGTGGAAGTCGCCGTGGAGAATGCCGGGCTGGAAGCTCGGCGGCCGATGGGTCTCCAGCCAGGACGAGACGCTGTCGACACCCGGGATGGCCGACGGCCCTGGCCATTCGGCGAACTCGGCGTAGCTGTCCAGCTGGCCGCGCCAGCGCGCGACCTGGCGTTCGAGGTAGCCCTCGGTCTTGCCGAAGTCGGCCAGGCCGACCGCGATGTGGTCAACCGCGCCCAGGGCCGCGATGCCCTCGACCATGGCCAGACCCATGCGGTGGCGCACGGCAGGATCGCCCGCGTGATAGGGCGGCAGGCCGGTCGTCGGGTTGAAGCCGTCGATCGGTTCCATCAGATAGAAGGACGCGCCGATCAGTGTCTCGTCCGGGCAGGCGGCGATCAGCCCCGGATGTGGGACGTCCGACCCTGCCAGCGCTCCCAGCATCCGCGCTTCGCGCCGCATGGTCTCATTGGAGTTGGCCCGCAGGTGCCGCGGCGGGCGGCGCAGGACATAGGCCCGGCCGTCGCGTTCGAAGCGCAGCAACAGGTTCTGCGTCCCGCCGGCCAACGCCACTGCGTTGACGATCGGCCCCGCGCCGAGGCCCTGTCCGTCCATCCAGGTTTCCAGGACGGCCAGATCGACCATCCCGGCCCAGGCGGTGTCCTGCTCTGCGGGGCCGCCCATCAGGCCGAGGCGGACGGCCGGGCGCCGACCCGCGCGAACCAGGCCTTCACCCAGGCTGCCTCGTCCGGCAGCGGCTGGCCGACCTGCGCCCCGAAAGCCAGAAAGGTGAACAGCAGGATGTCGGCGAGGCTGAACCGCTCGCCGCAGACGAACTGATTGTCGCCCATGAGGCCGTCGAGCCAGAGAATCCGGTCCCTGGCGATTGCCTTCAGCTCCGCCGCGCCATCGGCGCCGACCAGCTTCATGCGGGTCTCGAAAATGCCGCGCCCCTCGGCAGCCCGGAAGCCGTTGGTCAGAGGCTCACAGATGTTCAGGTCAATCCGACGGGTCCACATCCGCGTTTCGGCCCGCTCCTCCGCCGTCGCGCCGATCAAGACCGGCTTCGGATGCTTCTCCTCGAGGTATTCGCAGATGACAGTGATCTCGGTGATGCTCGTTCCGTCCTCGAGCACCAGCGCGGGGGTCTGCCCGGCCGGATTGACGCCGCCCTGATAGGCCGGCTGGCGGTTCTCGTTGCCCATCAGGTCGATCTCGACCATCGGCAGGGTCAGGCCCTTCTCGGCCGCGAACATCCGCACCATGTGCGGGTTGGGGCCCATGGAAGTGTAGAGCTTCATGATCGATCCTCCGGTCGTTTCTGGCTTTGCCGCGAGATGACCGGGCCGGGGCAGGGGTCGTCAAGCCGGACGCAACGTCAACGCCGGGCGTAAATCGGTGCGAGACAAGCCGCGGCGGGCCGGGTATTTACGCCGTAAATCATAAACGGAGCGCCCGCCATGAACCCCGCCGCAGAATTCGACATCATCGTCTACGGTGCGACCGGCTTCACAGGCCGGCTGGTGGCCGAGTATCTGGCCGCCCGGTACGGCGTCGGCGGTGAGATCAAATGGGCCATGGCCGGCCGCAGCGCCGACAAACTGGCGGCCGTCCGCGACGAGATCGGCGCGCCCGCGAATACGCCGCTGATCGTCGCCGACGCCTCGGACCCCGTCTCGGTGAAGGCCATGGTCGGGCGGGCAAAGGCGATCCTGACCACCGTCGGGCCCTATCAGCTCTACGGCTCCGATCTGGTCGCGGCCTGCGCAGCGGCGGGGACCGACTACCTCGACCTGTCAGGCGAGCCCAACTGGATGGCCGAGATGATTGCGGCGCACGATGCGGCGGCCAAGGCGTCCGGCGCGCGGATCGTCTTCTCCTGCGGCTTTGACTCCATCCCGTTCGAGCTTGGCGTGTTCTTTACGCAGGGGTTGGCGAAGGCGCGCCGGGGCCACCCGGTTTCGCGCATCAAGGGTCGGGTCCGCGCCATGCGTGGCGGTCTCTCGGGCGGCACGGCGGCCAGCGGCGCCGCGACCATGGCGGCGATCCAGAAGAACCCTGCGCTGGGCATGCTGATGTTCAATCCGTTCGCCCTGACCCCCGGCTTCACCGGCCCGGCCCAACCCACCGGCATGGACAGACATGTCGATCCGGACCTCGGCCAGGAAGTCGGCCCCTTCATGATGGCGACGATCAACACCAAGAACGTCCACCGCTCGAACCTGCTGCAGGACCACGCCTGGGGCGCGGACTTTGTCTATGACGAGATGAGTGTGATCACACCGGGCGCGGACGCGGCCTTCACCAGCCTCGGCGGCGCCGGCGCGCCCAAGCCTGGCGAGGGCCCCAGCAAGGAAGATCGCGAGGCCGGGTTCTACGACCTGCTGTTCATCGGCGTGGACGCTGACGGCGAACAGGTGCGCGGGTCGGTCTACGGCGACAGGGACCCGGGCTACGGCTCGACGTCCAAGATCATCGCCGAGACGGCGATCTGCCTGGTTCAGGACAGACCGGATGTCCCCGGCGGCGTCTGGACGCCGGGCGCGGCCATGGGCCAGGCGCTGGTCAACCGCCTGTCCGCCAACGCCGGCCTGACCTTCAAGGACGAGACAGCCTAGAAGTTGACCCGCCGGCTGATGGCGCCGTCGACCAGCATGTTGATGCCGCTGGTGAAACTCGACAGCGGGCTGCTGAGGAAGACCGTGGCGTTGGCGATGTCCTGCGGTGTGGCCATCCGGCCCATCGGGTTGCGCGCCATGGCGCCCTTGAACATCTCGGGCATGCCCTTCTCGACCTGGTGCCAGACGCCGCCCTCGAAATAGACGGTGCCCGGCGACACCACGTTGGTCCGCAGACGCCTGCCGGCGTACTGCCGGGCCAGACCCTTGGCGAAGTGGATCAGCGCCGCCTTGATCGGGCCGTAGGAACTGGCGTTGTCGGTCTCGGCAGCCGAGACCGAGGCGATGATCACGAACGAGGCGTCGCCGGTCGTCTCGGCGGCCTTCAGCAGGAACGGCTTGGCCGCGTCGAAGGCGTTGACCATGCCCAGCACGTCGAGCCGGAAGTTCTGCTCCCACGAGGCGGGATCGCCGCCCTGGGCCATGGCGCCGGCGTTGGACACCAGGATATCGATGCCGCCCAACTCGTCGCCGGCCGCCTTGATCCACGCCTTCAACGCCTCGCCGTCCATAATGTCGACCGAAGCCCCGGTCGCCTTCACGCCCGTGGCGGCGAGGGCCGTCACAGCTTCCGACACCTGATCGGCATTGCGGGCGCAGACGGCGACGTTGGCCCCCTCGGCGGCGAGGGTCTCGGCGATGGCCCGGCCGATGCCGCGCGTGCCGCCGAGGATGACGGCGTTCTTGCCCTTGAGCTGCAGATCCATGTGACGTTCCTCTGGTTTGACGTGCGCGCGACGCACGGGGGTTTCGAAGTGTTGGTCAGGCCTTCCGGCGCCGGGGATCGCCGACGGCGAGCACCAGCAGAGTGAGGGCCGCGCCGAGCAAGCCAAGCGATGCGCCGAACACCGTGCTGTAGCCGAACAGGTCGGCGACCGTGCCGCCGATCAACGGGCCCAGCGTGGCGGTCACGCCCTCGGCTGTGGCCGAGATGGCGATGCGCATCGAGAGGTCATCCCGGTGGCCGAACTCCAGGATCATCGTCTGGCTCGCCATGGCGTAGCCGGCCTGGGCCCCGCCGAGACAGAAGAAGGCCAGGAACACGGCCACCGGCGCGTGCAGGGTCATCAGCAGGATCGTGGCCGCGATCCAGGCCGCCAGCGACAGCAGCAGCACGATCCGGAAGCCCGACTTGTCGCCCAGATAGCCCCAACCGAGGTTCGACACCGTGTCCGCGCCGAGGTAGGCCAGCGACAGCAGCCCAAGCGTCGCGCCGTCGACATGCATCCGTTGGCCGACGAACAGGATGAAGAACGGCGTCGCGATCCGGGCCGAGGCCGCCAGCATCTGGACCAGCAGGAACCACCCATAGGCGCGGTCCGCGGCGATCAGGCCGGGCACATCCTTCATGCGGTCGCGAAGGCGCGCCGGCTCCCGGATCGTCGGCGGTTCGGGTTCCTTGATCTGGTACTGCAGGAACCACAGCCCCGCGCTGGTCAGGACGAAGGCCAGGATGAAGGTCGTCGAATAGCCGTTGCCCAGCACGTTCGCGCCGATCAGGTATTTGCCCGAGACATAGGCCAGCACCGCGGCGATCAGTCCGCCGACCGCGTTGCGCCAGGCCTGCAGTCGGCCCCGCAGATTGATCGGGATGACCTTCGACATCAGCAGCGAGAAGGCCACCCTCTGGGCGCCCATGAAGATGCCGAACAGGAAGATGAAGATCAGCAGGGTGACGACCTGCGCGCGGTCCTTCAGGAACCAGCCCGACAACGCCATGCCCAGGATCGCCAGCCGGCCCAGGCTGCCCAGCAGCACCGCTGCGGGCATCACCCGGGTGCGGTGCTCCAGTCGCGCGCCGGCCACCAGCGGCGAGATGATCCCGCCCATCTGCTGCAGCGCCAGCCCCAGCCCGACAATGGTGTTCGAGCCCGAGATCAGGTGCAGGTAGGCCGGCATGAAGGTCGGCGCGTTGATCAGCCGGAACCCGGTCATGCCCAGCATGCCGTGCACGAAGTTGCCGATGTAGTTCGGACGCAGATTGTCCCAGACGAACTTCTCGTACGCCGCCTCACGCGTGGCGTGGTCGTCGGGCGGGGGCGTGTCTTTCACTCCCGTCCCTTCGGGATCATCCATGCCGCAACGCGCGCGCCGAAGCCGCCTCCTGAACCCTCATAAGCCGGATCAATACCCCTGCATCCGGCCCCAGCGGTCGCGATGCCAGGCCGTCGTCCCGAACAGCGCCTCCAGCGCCCGGGCCCGCTTCAGGTAGAGCCCGGCGTCGTGGACATCGGTCATGCCGATGCCGCCGTGCATCTGGACCATCTCGCGGGAGATCAGGTTCAGGGTGTCGCCGGCCACGCCCTTGGCCAGCGCGGCGGATTCCGCCAGATCGCCGCCGCCGTCGATGGCCGCCAGCGCGGCCTCGACGCAGGATCGGGCCAGCTCCAGTTCGCTGAACATCCGCGCGGCGCGGTGCTGCAGCGCCTGGAAGCTGCCGATGGTCTGGCCGAACTGGACGCGCGTCTTGAGGTATTCCAGCGTCGTCTCGAAGGCCTGCACCGACATGCCGAGCATCTCGGCCGAGACCGCGATGCGCGCGATGTCCAGGGTCCGTTCGAGCAGCGCATGCCCGCCGTCCACCTCGCCGAGCACCGCATCCGCGCCGACGGAGACGCCATCCAGGGCCAGGGCCGCATAGTCGCGGCTGTCGGCCGTATGGCGGGCAGAGCGGGTCAGGCCGGCGGCGTCGGCGGGCACGAGGAACAGGGTGATCCCGGCCTGGTCGCCGGCGGTCCCGGACGTGCGGGCCGCGACAATGAACAACGAGGCGGCCATGCCCTCTGCGACGAAAATCTTGGCGCCGGTCAGCTTGAAGCCGCCGCCGGCCGGCTCGGCCCTGAGCGCCGTGCGCACCGGGTCGTGGCGGGGGCTTTCATCGACGGCCAGAGCCGCGATGGTCTCGCCGGAAGCGATGCCGGGCAGCCAGGCGGCCTGCTGCGCCTCGGTTCCGGCGGTGACCAGCGCGCTGGCGGCAGCCATCGACGACACCGCCAGCGGCGAGGCCGCCAGGGTCCGACCCAGTTCCTCGAGCACCAGGCCCAGGCTCAGATAGCCGAACTCGGAGCCGCCATGGGCTTCCGGAATGACCACCCCGGCCCAGCCCATCTCGGCCATTTCGCGGAAAGCCTGCGGATCGTAGCCGAGCAGGTTGCCGGCATCGCGCGCCTTGCGTAGCGCCCCTACGGGGGCCTTTTCCTGCACCCACGCCTTGGCGGCGTCGCGCAGCATCGTCTGTTCTTCGGTCAGGACAGCCATGATCCGCGCTCCCTACTGGTGATCAAGAAGGCCAAGGATACGCTTGGCGATGATGTTGTTCTGGATCTCGGCGGAGCCGCCGTAGATGGTCGTGGCCTTGCCGCCGAGCCAGTTGCGGGTCTGCTCCAGCTCCTTGTCCGTGAAGCCTTCGCCCTCCCAGCCCAGGCCCTGCAGGCCCATGATCTCGACGGCCAGCTCGGCGCGTTCCTGACCGACCTTTGAGCCGACGTTCTTCATGATCGAGGTGGCGTTGGACGGCCCGGCGCCGCCCCTGGACTCGGCCTGCGCCCGCATCAGGGTCAGCATGAAGGCGCGCGCCTCCATCTGGTGCCGAATCAGGCGTGAGCGCAGGTCCGGGTCGGCGATCCGGCCGGTCTCATCGACGCCGACATAGTCCCTGGCCAGTTTATCGAGCGGGGTTCCCGCCGCGAACCGGCCGGCGGAGCCCCCGCCGCCGGAGAGGCTGTTGCGCTCATGCTGCAGCAGCCGCTTGCCGATGGTCCAGCCGCCGTTCAGCGGCCCGACGAGGTTTTCCTTGGGCACCTTCACGTCGGTCAGGAAGGTCTCGCAGAAGGGCGATACGCCGCTGATCAGCTTGATCGGCCGAACCTCGACGCCCGGCGTCTTCATGTCGAACAGCACAAAGGAGATGCCCTCGTGCTTGTGGTTGGTGTCGGTCCGCACCAGGCAGAAACACCAGTCAGCGTACTGCGCGCCGGAGCTCCAGACCTTCTGGCCGTTGACCAGGAAGTGGTCGCCCATGTCCTCGGCGCGGGTCTGCAGGGCCGCGAGGTCCGACCCGGCGCCGGGCTCGGAGTAGCCCTGGCACCAGCGGATGTCGCCGCGCACGATCGACGGAATGTGGCGCTGCTTCTGTTCCTCGCTGCCGTATTCCAGCAGAGTCGGGCCGAACATCATCACGCCCATGCCGCCGATCGGGTTGCGGGCGTTGATGCGGTTCATTTCCTGCTGCAGCACGCGGGCCTGGGCCGTTGTGAGGCCGCCGCCGCCGTACTCCGCCGGCCAGGTCGGAACCCCCCAACCCTTCTCGCCCATGCGCTGTTTCCACAGCAGGGCGTCGCCGGTCACCGGGCCGACGGCCGCGGCCATGGCGACCTCGACCCCGGCCAGCGACGGCGGGAAGTTCGCGGTCAGCCAGTCCTTCGCCTCCGCGCGGAAGGTCTCTGTATCGGGGCTGCCGAAATCAGCCATGTGTTTGCTCCTGCACGTCTGTCCTGGTCATGTCAGATCTGGCGCGCGCGCCCTTCCCAGTAGGGCGCGCGCACCTTGTTGCGTTGAATCTTCCCGGCCTCCGAGCGGGGCAGCTCGGTGACGAAATCGAGGCTCTTGGGCACCTTGAAGCCCGGCAGGCTGGCGCGGGCGAAGGCGAGGATTTCGTCGGCCAGCCCGTCACCCGGCTCATGCCCGGGCTTCAGCAGGATGACCGCCTTGACCTGCTCGCCCCACTCGTCGTGCGGCGCGCCGATGGTCGCCGAGTCCGCCACGGCCGGGTGTTTGACCAGCTCGTTGTCGATCTCCTGCGGGTAGATGTTCACCCCGCCGGAGATGATCGTCTCGGCGTTGCGGCCGGTCAGGAACAGGTAGTCGTCCTCGTCGAAATAGCCGACGTCGCCCATGGTGAAATAGTCGTCGACCCGGGAGGCCTGGGTCTTGGCCTCGTCCTTGAAATAGGTGAAGGCCC
This sequence comes from Caulobacter sp., assembly GCA_046598505.1. Taxonomy (GTDB): domain Bacteria; phylum Pseudomonadota; class Alphaproteobacteria; order Caulobacterales; family Caulobacteraceae; genus Caulobacter. Next base: position 15,710 of record JBKJII010000352.1, read on the forward strand.
CGCCCGGCGGCAACTGCTGGTAGATGGCTCCTGCCTGGCCGTTGGGCAGGTCGCGGCCGGCCTCGTCGAGGATCCGCACCTGCAGCAACATCGGCCGCTTGCCGACACTGCCCGGTTTGGCCAGCCATTCATGGGAGTCGATCAGGAACCCGGCCCCGCCCTCGGAGCCCGCGTAGTACTCGGTCAGCACGGGACCGAACCAGTTGATCATCCCGCGCTTCACTTCGGGCGGGCAGGGGGCCGCGCCGTGGATGATGAAGCGCACATGGCTGATGTCGTAGCGCGCCTTGACCTCGTCCGGCAGGGCCAGCAATCGCTGGAACATGATCGGCACCAGGTGGAAGTGCGTCACCTTCCGCTCGGCGATGGTCCGCAGCACCTGCTCGGAGTCCCACCGGTCGATGAACACCAGCGGCGCGCCGGCGCCCATGGCCGCGCGGATGTCGAAGGCCAGCGGCGCGGCGTGATAGCCGGGCCCGGCGCACATCTGCACCGAGGTGCGATGGTCGTAGCCGCGCAAGGCGTAGATCGCATAGGGCGTGACCACCGGCGTCGCGCGATGGACGCCCTTTGGCCGACCTGTCGTGCCCGAGGTGTACATCATGCCGTTGCCCAGCACGGGATCGTCAATGTCGCTTCCGTCGAAGCGGGCGATGGCCCCGGCATAGGGCTCGAACGCCGGGATATCCCCGCCGACCGCGAGCTTGACCAGCAGGCCGGACTGTTGCGCCACAGCCTCGCGCGCCGCCGCGACCCGGGCGTCGACGATGACCGCCCTGGCCTCGCAATCCTGGATCACGTAGGCGATCTCGTCGCTGTTCAGGTGCCAGTTGACCGGCGTCAGCCGCAGGCCGCTGCGCAGGGTCGCGGCCAGCACCTCGATGAACTCGACCCGGTTCGAGCAGACCAGCGCCACCGCGTCGCCCGCGCGCAGGCCGCGTTCGCGCAGCAGCCGGACCAGCCGGTTGGCGTTGGCGTTGACCGACGCGAAGCTGTGGGGCGTGCCGTCGGGATCGTAGACGGCGATCTGGTCAGGCTGCACGGCGGCCCAGACAGCCATCGTCATGCCGCAGGTCGCGGCGGCGTCGAGCCGCTGTTCCAGCTCCGGGTTCGGCCCCTCGACGGCCATGCATCTCTCCCTGCGCCGGTGAGTCCGGCGTCCTGTTGAATCTGGCGCCTTCGAACGGCGTTCGACAACCGTCCACGAAACTTCGAAGACCAGGTATGTTCGGATATTCGCAGCCCGGAGTCATCGTGCGATTTCCTTAGCGCGCTTGACTTGACCCCCTTGGACGCAAGACTCCCCTGATGACGCGGACGATCCGGCGAAAATCACTCGAAGTCGACGGGGTGCGGGGCAAGGCCCTGTCGGCCGCCACGACCCTGCTGGCCCGCGACGGCGTCGAGGATCTGAGCTTGCGCGCGATCGCCGAGACCGCCGGCATCGGCCTCGCCTCGATCTACCACTACTTCCAGAACAAGGAGGACCTGCTCCTCAGTCTGGGCCTGATGGGCTTCGAGGACCTGCGGCGGGACATCGTCGACAGCCAGGCCAGCGCCCAGACCACCTCGCCGATGCGTCGGGCGGCGCGCGCCTTTTTCGGCTTCGCCCAGGCGCGGCCGGCCCTGTTCTCCCTGATGTTCAGTGAGCGGCTGCTGGCCCGCAACGCGACCTTGCGTGAGGCCGAGCAGCGGATGTTCCTGGCCTACAAGGACGCGGTCCAGGCCGACGACCGAATCCCGGCCCACCATCAGGAGAACGCGGCCTATGCCCTGTGGGCCCTTGGACGCGGCATGGCCGGGATCATCGCCTCATGGCCGGGCGGAGAACCGCCGGCCGAACTGCTGCAGAAGTTGTTCGCCGGCGGCGCCTATCTGATCGACCATCCGGAGTAGGTTCCTGCCTACAGCCGGCTCGGGATCATCACCGGCAGGGTCTCGTAGCCTCGCACGAACACTGAATAGCTGCGCTTCGGCTCGCCCGTGACGATGATCTCCGGGAAGCGCTTGAGGATCTCTTCCCAGATGATCTGCAGCTGCAGCTCGGCCAGGCGGTTGCCGACGCAGCGATGGATGCCGAAGCCGAACGAGATGTGCTGGCGGGGCCGCTCGCGGTCGATGATGTAGGCGTTCGGGTTCTCGATCACCGTTTCGTCGCGGTTGCCCGAGACGTACCACATGACCACCTTGTCGCCCTTGCGGATCAGCTTGCCGCCGATCTCGATGTCTTCCAGTGCCGTGCGCCGCATGTGGGCCAGCGGGGTCTGGTAGCGGATCGTCTCCGAGACCATCGACGGGATCAGCGACGGGTCAGCGCGCAGCTTGGCGTACTGGTCCGGGTTGCGGTTCAGCTCGAACACCGAGCCGGAGATGGTGTTCCGCGTGGTGTCGTTGCCGCCGACAGTCAGCAGCACGATGTTCCCGAAATACTCGCGCGGCGCCATGTCCCGCGTCGCGGGATGGTGGGCCAGCATCGAGATCATGTCGGCGGTCGGCGGCGCGTTGACCTTCCGGTTCCACAGCGCGTTGAAGTAGGCTTGGTACTCGCCGAAAATCTCGATCTTCTGGTCCAAGGTCTCGACCAGACCGCCCGGCATCGGGATGGCCGTGACCACGTCGGACCAGTAGGGCAGCTTGCGGCGGTCTTCCTGCGGCGCGTCGAACAGGGTGGCCAGGGTCATGGCCGTCAGTTCCTTGGACACCAGGTCGACCCAGTCGAACTCCACCCCGATCGGCAGGGCGTCGAGGATGGCGCCGGCCCGCTCGCGGATCACAGGGGCCATCTGCTGCAGGTTGGTCGGCGAGACCGCCGGGCTTACGGCCTTGCGCTGCACATCGTGCCGCGGCGGGTCCATGGCGATGAACATGGGCAGCGGTTCGAAGTTCGACTGGCCGCCGCCGATGGTGATGCCGCCCAGCAGGAAGTCGGACGAGAACACCTGATGGTTCGTGTCGACCGCCATGATGTCGTTGTATTTGGTGATCGACCAGTAGGGGCCGTACTCGCTGTCGGCCGTGTAGTGGATCGGGTCTTCCTGGCGCAGCCGCTCGAAGATCGGCCACATGGCGTCGGACTGGAACAGCGCAGGCTGGGCCGGATCGAGAGCGTCCAGGGGCATGGCGTAAACGGCGTCCCGGCTGGTTCCGCCGATATCCACTGACCCGTCACTCATCGTCCACTCCCGCAGGCTTGTTGTTCGTTACCCGCAGGAAACCGGTTCGAACACTGTTCCGCAAGTGTCGCTTCGATGGGCTCGCGGAGACGGTCGCCGGTGGTATGTCGGGAAACAGGGATTCGCGGCGCCGCGTCGGCCCGCCGGACAGTGAGGGGAATTTCCATGCGCGACGTGAGCGGCAAGACAGCCTTTATCACTGGGGGGGCCAGCGGCATCGGTCTGGCCATGGCCGAGGCCTTCGGCGCGGCGGGCATGTCCGTGATGCTGGCCGACATCGAGGAAACGGCCCTGGCCGCCGCCGTGAAGGGGCTTGAGGAGCGCCAGATCCGCGCCGCCGGCGTGCTCTGCGACGTCGCCCACCGCGCCGCGCTGCAGGCTGCGGCGGCCGAGACGCTGCGGGTCTTCGGCAAGGTCCATGTGGTCTGCAACAACGCCGGCGTCGGGGCGGGCGGCCCGGTCGGCGAAGTTCCCGCCGCCGACTGGGACTGGGTGATGGAGGTCAACCTGATGGGCGTGGTCTACGGCATGGAGACCTTCCTGCCGCATCTGCGCGCGCACGGGGAAGGCGGCTATGTGGTCAACACCGCCTCGATGGCCGGACTGATCTCGCCGCCGGGCATGGAGCCCTATTGCGCCAGCAAATACGCCGTCGTCGCCCTGTCCGAGGGCTGGGCCGTGCAACTCTCGCCGGAGAATATCGGCGTCGGCGTGCTCTGCCCCGGCTTCGTGAAGACCAACATCGACCGCTCGCGCCGCAACCGGCCCGATCGCTTCGGTGGGCCGGAAGCGCCGGAAAACCTGGCGGCCTCGGAGTTCGTCCAGGGTGGCATCGATCCGGCGCGCGTCGGCCGCCGCGTGCTGGAGGCGATCCAGAACGACGACCGCTACATCTTCACCCATCCGGGCATGCGCGTCGCGGTGCAGGACCGCTTCTCACGCATCATGGCGGGCTTCGATCAGGCGGACGTCAGCCCCGCCCTCCAGGGTCTCGAAGAGCCCTCATTTCCCGTCGAGGGCATGGCCAGGCGGGACTGATACCCGGCCTCAGTGCCGGGTCAGTTCGGCGCGACCGACCACCATATGGTGCACCTCGTCGGGACCGTCGGCGAACCGCAGGTGCCGCACGTCGGTGTAGAGCTCGGCCAGCGGGGTCCATTGCGAGATGCCGGTGGCGCCGTGGATCTGGATCGCCTGGTCGATGATCTCGCAGACCTTTTCCGGGACCATGGCCTTGACCATGCTGACCCAGACCCGGGCTTCGCGGTTGCCCAGCACGTCCATGGCTTTGGCCGCCTTGAGCACCATCAGCCGCATGGCCTCGATCTCGATCCGGGCGCGCGAGACCAGCTCCAGGTTCTTGCCCAGCTGGATCAGCGGCTTGCCGAACGCGACCCGCGTCGTGGCGCGCTTGACCATCAGGTCCAGGGCCCGCTCGGCCTTGCCGATCGAGCGCATGCAGTGGTGGATGCGGCCGGGACCGAGGCGAACCTGGCTGATCTCGAAGCCGCGGCCTTCGCCGAGCAGAATGTTCTCCTTCGGCACCCGCACATTGTTGAGCTTCAAGTGCATGTGGCCGCGCGGCGCGTGGTCGTGACCGAACACATGCATCGGACCGATGATCTCGACCCCTGGCGTGTCCATGGGAATGAGGATCTGGGACTGCTGGAACTGCGAGGCGGCCTCGGGGCTGGTCTTGACCATGCAGATCATGATCTTGCAGCGCGGATCACCGGCCCCGGAGATGTAGTATTTCTCGCCGTTGATGACCCATTCGTCGCCGACCAGTTCTGCGCGGGTGGCGATGTTCTTGGCGTCGGACGAGGCCACGCCCGGCTCGGTCATGGCGTAGCAGGAGCGGATGTCCCCGTTCAGCAGCGGCTTGAGCCAGCGCTCCTTCTGCTCCGGCGTGCCGACTTTCTCCAGCACCTCCATGTTGCCGGTGTCCGGCGCCGAACAGTTGAGGCTCTCTGACGCCAGCGGGCTCTTGCCCAGCTCCACGGCGATGTAGGCGTAGTCGAGATTGGTCAGGCCCTGTCCGATCTCGCTGTCCGGCAGGAAGAAGTTCCACAGGCCGGACGCCTTGGCCTTGTCCTTGGCGGTCTGCAGCAGCTCCAGCTGGCCCGGCGCCCAGCTCCAGCGATCGGCCCGGCCTTCGCCCAGCCGGTAGAACTGCTCGGTGATCGGCTCGACGTTCTCGGCGATGTGGCGTTTGACCGCGTCCATCAGCGGCTGGGCCGACGGCGACATGGCCAGGTTGTTCAGCTCGGCCTCGGCGTCCGGGCGGATGTCGACGATCTTGTTCATGGGTGTCTCCGGAGGGTCTGACGGCGAGATGCGCGATAGCGAGGAGGCGATAGTCCTCCACAAACCGCCGCCCGCAAAGCCGGCGATGCGGCGCCGGCATCCTCAGGTGGTCGAAGGCTCCGGCCCCGTCAGCCCGCCGGTCTGCCGGAGCGCCTCGAACAGACCGATGCCGGCGCTGACCGAAAGGTTCAGCGAGCGGGCCTGCGGCATCAGCGGAATGACGATCCGGCCGTTCGCGACGGCATGCACCTCGTCCGGCGCACCGGCCGTCTCGCTGCCGAACAGCAACACGTCGTCCGGCTGAAAGGCGAACGCGTCCAGCGGCGTCGCGCCCCGGGTCGTGAACAGCACAAGCCGGCCGGGAGCCCGGTCTCGCTGAAACCCGTCCCAGTCCTCGTGCCGGGTCATGTGGCCCAACGGCCCGTAATCCAGCGCGGCGCGCTTCATCGCGCTGTCGTCAAAGCGGAAGCCGACCGGCCCGATCACATGCAGCGCGACGCCGAAGCAGGCCGACAGCCGGATACAGGCCCCGACATTCTGCGGAATCACGGGCTGGTAGAGGGCGAGGCGCATTGCGCGGTGCGGCATGGGGCGAGGGTCCGTATTCGACGCAGGCGGCGCCCGAATTCAGACGATGATGTCCCGGGCAGCCCCGAAAGTCACAAGATACGCCCGGTCCTGGCAAGGACGTGGCGATGGGCGCGGCTACCGGAAGGCTATCGCCGGCCAGGCGGTGTTGTGCAAACCCTGCTGGCCTTCAGGCCGTGGCAGCCGACCGCGACATCACCGTTGACCTTGTCGCTTCAGCCCGTCTACGGCGCGGGCGCCTCGTCGACAAACGCTAGTTCGCCGCCGTGGTCGCGGAAGGCCGGACCAGCAGGCCATCGATCGGCTGGACAACGCCATTGCTGGCGATCATTTCGTCGCCGGTCAGCCGCGCCGGGGCGCTGTTGTCGCCGGTTACGATCAGGGTCCCGCCGTCCTTCGAGAATGTCAGCAGGCTGTTGGCCATGGTGCGCATCTCGACCTTGCCCGAGCCGCCGCGGTCGATGGCGGCCAGAATGTCGGCACGCGTCAGCGCACCAGGGACAATATGCGCCCGCAGCATGGCCGCGCCCTGGGCTTTCAACGCTTCGTCCCCCAGATCCACGGCGGCCGCGGTGAAGGCGGCGTCCGACGGCGCGAACACGGTATAGGGACCCGCGCCCTCCAGAACGGTGTCCAGCTGAGCGTTGGCCAGCACCCGTTCCAGCGTGCCAAACGCACGGTCACTTTTCAGGGTCGTGGCGATCGTGCTGGTCGACGGCTCGACCGGCCTGGCGGCGTCGGCCTTGCCATCGCCACCGCCACAAGCGGCCAGCGAGATTACGGCGAGGGGCGCCAGCGCCCAGCGCATCATCGTTCTCATGGTCATGCTTTCTGGCATCAGGTCAGCAGCTGGATGACAGCCGTGATCAGCTGGGTTTTGGGATCAGCCTTGTACACATAGCCGTCGTTGTAACGGTATTGGGCGGCGGCGCTGTCCGCGTACTGGTCCCGATACTGGTACGGGACGTTGTAGACGTCATAGCCGCTGGGCATCCGCTGGCCGACGTTGGGGTTCTGACCGGTCAGAAGGGCTGCGACCTGGTTGATCATCTGCGTCTTCGGATCCACCCGGTACAGGGCGCCGTCGGCGTAGCGGTAGTCGTAGTTGTTGTTCAGCCCGTAGTAGCGCGAATAGTAGTCCGACGCCGGCTGGTATTGGTACTGACCGGGCCAGGCGTTGCCCGGCGACAGGGCGCCGCCCAGCACCGGCAGGTATCCCAGCAACGCGCCCTGCGGCGTCATCCGGTAGAGATAGCCGTTGGCGTAGCGGTAATCGTTGGCGTCTTCCCGTGTGCGCCACAGCCAGTTGTAGCGGTCGGCGGCTTCGGCCCGGGCGATGGCGCGGGCCTGTCCGGGCGGCAGACAGCCATTGCCCTTCTTGGCCAGTCCCGGCGGACAGCCGGCGATCAGGCCGCGATCCCGCTCGCGCCGGAAATGGACGAAGCGCCTGCCGTCAGGCGTTTGCACCACGGTGCGATCCATGTCGCGGCGCGCGTCGCGCTCGACGCGTCGGTCGTCGTGGCGGTCCATTCGGCCAGCTTCGACACCCTCGCCTTTGGCGCGGCGCTCGTCACCCGGGCGATTTCCACGGTCGCCACGATCCTCGCGATCGCCGCCTGCGTGTTTACCGCGGTCGCCGCGCTCGTCGCCACCGCCGCGTCTTTCGCCGCCGTGACCCTTGTCCGGATCCCGAGCAAGCACCGGCTGCGCAGCGGCGAGCGCCAGCACGAGGGCGGTGGTCATGGGCAGAAGCTTGTACATCTGACGCTCTTTCGGTTCGGAAGGACAACGCCGCCGCGCCGTCGCGGTTCCTTCACCGGTTTGATCCCGCCCCGCCTGCGGTGATCCACACTCGTCCCGATGGGCGCCCACGCGCGCCAATTCGCGCCGGAAGCGCCGGATCAGTCCCGGGCGGGGTCGTCGAAGCCGACAAACACCGCCGCCTCATCAACCGACTTGCGTTCGGATACGACCGCGTTCGCCGGGAAGCTTTCATCCGGCCAACCCAGCGCGATGCTTTTCATGATGATCTGGTCATCGGCAATGCCCGCGTGCTCACGCACCACGGGCGATTGCATGATGCCCTGGCTGTTGATCACCGCGCCCAGTCCGCGAGACCAGGCGGCATTGACCAGGCTGGTCGCCACGGCGCCGCAATCGAACGGCGTGTCGTCGCTGCCGTCCAGCACGCGGTCATAGGTGACGATCACGCAGACCGGCGCGTCGAACTGGCGGAAGCCCCGCAACACCCAGTCCTGGCGCATGTCCGCGTCGTCGCGTGCGATCCCCATGGCGGAGAACAGCTGCTTGGCGACGCCAACCTGTCTGTCGCGGTGTTGACCCGCAAACGGCTGACCCGTGCGGAATTCACGCGATTGCGGAATGCCGGCCAGGATCCGTTCGGTGTTGCCGGCGCGGATCCGGTTCAGTGGTTCGCCGGTGACGACGTAGAAGTTCCACGGCTGGGTGTTCATCGACGACGGCGCGCGCATCGCCAGGCTGATGATTTCCTCAATCAGCGCCCTGGGAACAGGGTCGGGCTTGTAGCCGCGGATGCTCCGGCGGCCGCGGACAACGTCGTCGAACTTCATTTTGGACCCTGGGATAGCGCGATGGAGATCAGGCGTTTGCGACTTGTGACCTTCCGTCAGTCCAACGGAAATTGGCAAGAGGGCAAGGCCCAACCCGTGCATTCGCGATTTTGACCCGATGGTCCGGCTCAAACCGCCGGCCATGGACTATGTCGAGCCTTTTCGCCCCTGGGTTCCGAAGTAGGCGAAGGCCATGAACACCGCCTGCAACGGGATGCGTATCCACAGGTAGTTTGGCGCGTTGGCATAGCTCGGTACATTGCTCGCGACGGTCCAGCCATAGACGTTGAAGGGCAGGACCAGGGCCAGGTAGGCGATGATCGCCCAGCCGGTGATCCGCGCCCAACGCGTCCAGATCAGGATGGCGAACGCCAGCTCCAGCACGCCGCTTGCGTAGCTGGACTCGACCCGCAATGGAAAGAACGGGGGAATGAGGTCCACCACCGACTGCGGATGCAGGATGTGGCCGTAGAGGCCGAAAAAGCCGAACATCAGGGTCAGATAGAGCCTGAAGACATTGGCCCACCGGAACCGCACAGATCGGCGGATCAGGCTGACCAGCGCCACGACCACGACCGGCCCCAGGATGATCGCGGCTGATGTCAGCAGTTCAGGCATCGGACTCCCCCGGCATTCGGCCCCTAAGCCTATACTGTTTGGCGGCGGGGCGGTTCGTATACGACAAGGCTCCGCCTGCCGCCGCTACACCGGCACGGTGATGTGCTTTCCGCCAAACACCGCCTGCCAGTTCTCGATCTCGCTGACGACGATGTCGTCTGCGGCGTGGGCCAGTTCGGAGACGCGCGCGTAGTCGAGCGCGCTGTCAGGCGCGGTGAGCAGCAGTTCGATGCGACCGGCCACCGCATCGAGCTTTTCAGCGGTGACCTCCGAGATCGCCGCGAACCGTTCGAAATCCCCGAAATAGCGGACGCCGGCGATGGCTCCGCCGAAGGTCGGCAACAGCACGCCCAGGAAGGTGAACAGATAGGAGAGGTGCGCGGCGACCGCCTTGTCGATCAGGTGCAGCGCGCCGCCGACCTTGAGCAGCAGGTAGCCGCTGACCGAGGCCACCGCGAGGGTGAACAGGGCCTCCGACAGCCTGTCGAGGTTGTGGTGGGCCTGGGCCAGGCGGCGGGCCTTGTAGCGATGGTAGTCCCGCTGGCGGACCACATGGTCGAGCAGCAGGGTCTCCAGCGCGCCGCGCAGATAGGCCGGCGTGACCCTGACAGGCGGCAGGCCGATGCCCCGCAGGCCATGGCGGGCGTACCACTCCGGCCAGGAGGTCTGGGCCCCGCGGGGCCACCGTCCCGTCGGTCGGGCGACCCCCAGCATCAGCAGGATCGGCGCGTGACGGAAATACTCCGCCACCCGGCGGGTCTCGAACCAGCGGCCATGCCAGCGGCGCTTCTGACCGACGGCGGTGATGCCCAGAATTCCGGCGAGCAGGGCCAGCTCGAACAGGGCGAACATCCACTTCTCGTGGCTTGAGGCGAACGGCAGGTAGGCGATGCCGCCGACAATGGCGAAGGCCGAGAACAGGAAGCTGAGGATCATGCCGCCGCGATAGGTGTCCGACAGCCGCGCGGAGATGCCGTCGGCCCAGGCGAACCGGCGCAGCACATCGATCCGGACCCGGGCCACGTAGTCGGCGTCCTGGCCGGGCAGGGCCGCCGCTGCGCTGAGCACCGACGCGCCGCTGCCGTCGGCGATCTCGTCCGGGGTCTCGTACACCTGGGTCAGGGTTCGAACGCGGCCCTTGAGGTCGTCAGCCCCGAACAGCGCCTCGACCCGGCGGTAGCCATGCCAGACCGGATTGCTGCGCGGGCGCCAGCGCTCGGCGTCGAGGGCCTGCAGGCCCTGCAGAGGGGTATGGTGGGGGTCGGGCTTCTTTCCGGCGGTCGGCTGCAGGGCCTCCCGCACGAGGGTGGCCAGGGCCTCCCCCCGCTCATGGTCGGTCGGGGCGTCGGCCGTGATCGTCGCCAGCGATTCCGGTGCGTGCAGAAGACGCCAGCGCTGCGGCGCCCGGGCGTCGATCCAGACCACCGGCGCGCCCATATTGAGCGCCAGCGCGATGGTGTGACCGGTGCCGCCGACAAAGCTGGTGCTGGCGCCGTCCCAGACCGCGACGATGAAGTCTGACTGTTCGATCAGGACCTGGGCGGCGAGCGCTACCCGCTCAGAGGCCTGGAACGAATAGGCCTGCGCGCGCGCGACGTTGGTCGGGTCCTCCAGCCGGGCCAGGTAGAGGGCGGCGATGGTCTGGTCGCGGTCGGCCAGTTCGAAGACACGGGCCTTCGCCTCCAGGTCGGCGATGACCTTCGCCCGCGCCAGGGTCGCCGCGCCGCAACGGCCCTTGCCGCTGATCAGCGCCCGGGCGTCGGCGACGCTTTCGGGATGGGCGTTGATAGCGGCGTTCAGCGCCCGGCCGAACGGCAGCGGGGCGACCAGCTCCCAGCCCCGCGCAAGCGCCTGGTGCGAAGCCATCTGGTCGAGGCCGTCGACCAGCATCGACTGCAGACGCGTGGGGGCAAGGGAGCCCGGTCCCAGCAACGGGGGCTCGGCGGCGACGGCGGCCTCGATGGCGTCGAAGATGGTCGCCACAGTCGACTCGATCGCCGACCGGTTGGCGGCGAAGGCGGCGTTGCCCTCGCGATGTCCGGTGACGCCGAGCGACAGCCGGATCCGCGGCGGCGGCGGGGCGAGGGGAGTGGCGGGGCTGGTCATCGGTTCACCAGCATTGGAAGTCGCCCTCGAGAGCCCGGACAAAGGTGCGGGCGACGCTCTGATCCTCGCGGTTGTAGGAGAGAAAGATATCAGGAATGCCCGTGACCCCCAGCGTCTTGCGTAACGCTGTAACGTGGCGGGCCGACGGGGTCGAGACAGGATTGCCGACGGATCAAACGCAGGCCTGGCAGCACCCTTGCGGCAGGCGCGACATCGGCCGCAGACCTGCTAGCCTGTGACGTCGGCGGGTTTGATAACTCTTGGGCTGGGGGGGCGATGGGCGTCGAGATCAACGGCTTCTGCGCGGAGCGGTTCCGGCCGTTCGAGGAGGCCTTTCGGGCCAATTTCGATGACGGCTACGAACTGGGCGCCGCGCTGGCGGTGACCCACCAGGGGCGGACGGTGGTCGATCTCCGGGGCGGCTGGGCGGATCTCGCCCAGACCCGGCCCTGGCAGGAGGACACCCTGGTCCACGTCGCCTCGACCACGAAGGTCATGGTGGCCCTGTGCATGCTGATGCTGGTGGACCGCGGCCTGATCGACCTGGATGCGCCGGTCGCGAGGTACTGGCCCGAGTTCGGCCAGGGCGGAAAGGGCGGCGTGACGATCCGCCAGGCCCTGTCCCATCGCGGCGGCGTTCCGGGCTTTGATCCTCCCCTGTCCCACCAGGACCTGGCGGACTGGGACAAGGTCGTGGCCAACCTGGCCGCCCAGCCTCACCGGTTCGGCGGCGAGCCCCGGATCGCCTACCACTTCGGCACCTATGGCTTCATCCTCGGCGAGGTGATGCGGCGGGTGGACGGCCGGCGACCCGCGCAGTTCTTTCGCGAAGAAGTGGCCGCCAGGGCCGGCGCGGATTTCCACATCGCGATCACGACCCGGGAACAGCATGCGCGTCTGGCCGAACTGAACCTGCCGGTTCCGGGACCGCCGCCTGAAGACCCTCTGATGGCCTACATCGTCGCCTCCGTGCCTGTGCGACCGGCCGACGACTCGTTCGAGAGCGCGAGCGTGGAAAGCCCCAGCAGCAGTGGTCATGGAACGGCCCTTTCGATCGCCCGTATCGGCGCGATCTTCGCCATGGACGGCACGCTCGACGGCGAGACCTACGTTTCGCGTGGCCTCATCGAGGAGGCCACGACCGAGCAGGCCTATGGACCGTGTCCCTACCTGGGGGTGATGAAGCTGGGCCTTGGTGTGGGCCTCGACAGCCCCGAGTTCCCGGCGGCATCGCCGACCTGCTTCCACTGGGGTGGCTATGGAGGATCGGCGATCATGATGGACCGCAAAACCCGGGTCAGCATCGGCTACGCTCCGAGCGACTGGGCGCTCCATGCCGGGCCCGCGCTTGACCCTCGGGGTGAGCGTCTGATGGCTGCGACGACGGCGGTGCTCGCCGGCCTCTGACGAGAGAGCACCCGGCGATGCCGGACGCAGGGATGAACCCCGGCCGTCACGGCGTCAGGCCGGGCAGGATGTCCGTGAGCGCCTGATGGAAACCGGCGAGACGCGGCGTGATGGTTCCGCCGCCGAAATCCAGCACGTTCTGAGCGTAGCCGAAGGCGACCTGGGTGACCGGGTCCATCATGCCCCAAGACCCGCCGTAGCCGCCCCAGTGGAAGCAGGTGGGCGTT
>JBKJII010000095.1:0-4808 GCA_046598505.1 Caulobacter sp.
CTGGATCGGCAGATCGAGGGTCGTCTCAACGATCAGATCCTCGGTCGGCTCCCCGACCAGGGCGCGGACCTGGGAATCGACCCAGTCGGTGAAATACTGCGCCCGCTGGTTGGCCAGCACGGATGACACCCGGACCGGATTGCGGAAGGCCTCGGCGCGCTCAGCCTTGGTGATGGCCCTGGTGCGGACCATCTCGTCCAGCACGATGGTCGCGCGCCGCGCCGCACGCTCGGTGGCCGACACAGGGCTGTAGCGCGACGGGCCCTTCATCATCCCGGCCAGCAGGGCCGCCTCGCCCAGGGTCAGGCGTGAGGCCGGCTTGTTGAAGTAGCGCTGGGCGGCGGCCTCGATGCCATAGGCGCCGGCGCCGAAATAGACCCGGTTGAGATAGAGGGCGAGGATCTGCTTCTTGCTGAACTTCATCTCCAGCCACACGGCGAGGATCAGCTCCTGGGCCTTGCGGCGCGGGGTCTGGTCGAGGGTCAGGAAGAGATTGCGCGCCAGCTGCTGGGTGATGGTCGAGCCGCCGGCCGCGAAGCACCAGCAGGAGACGTCCTTGACGATGGCGCGGCTGATGCCCAGCGGGTCAAAGCCCGGGTGATAGTAGAACCGGCGGTCTTCGATGGCGATGAAGGCCTTGGGGACATAGTCGGGCAGCTTGTCCAGATCGACGGGCGGCGCGTACTGGCTGCCGCGCACCGCGATCAGCGCGCCGGACCGGTCCAGATACGAGATCGACGGCTGCCGCGTGACGGTGTTCAGCTTGGACACGTCGGGCAGATCGGTGGCGAACACCGCGAAGAAGGCGACGAGAAAGATCAGGCCCCAAACGCCCGCGACCGCTCCCCAATAGAGAAACGCCTGTAGGGGTGTCCGTGTGACGCCCTGTTGGTTCGCCATGTCGCCGTCGCCGTCCCGGGAAAAATGCCGCCGACGCCCCGTGCAAGCGCCGCAATCCTGATGCCTTGATCATGGTTGATGGGCAATGAACACGCCCTTTTCGGGGCCTGTCCATGCAGAACTTGCGCAGGGGGTTAGCAAGCCTGCGCCGCAAGGCCATAAGCGGGCGGTGACTGATTCCCTCGACCCCGCCCGCGAGATCCTGCGCCGCGTCTTTGGCCATGCCGAATTCCGCGGGATGCAGGCGCAGGTGATCAGCGAGATTCTCGCCGGGCGCAGCGCCATGGCGGTGCTGCCGACCGGCGGCGGCAAGAGCCTCTGCTACCAGATTCCCAGTCTGTTGCGGCCGGGCGTGGGGCTGGTGGTCTCACCGCTGATCGCGCTGATGGCCGACCAGGTCGAGGGGCTCAAGCAGTCCGGCGTGGCCGCCGAGCGGCTCGATTCCAACCATTCGCCCGACGAACGGGCCGAGGTCTGGCGGCGGGCCGAACAGGGCGAGCTGGACCTGCTGTATCTGTCGCCCGAAGGCCTGATGCAGGGCGCGACGCTGGATCGGCTGCGGCGCTTGCCGCTGGCGCTGGCGGCGATCGACGAGGCCCACTGCGTCAGCCAGTGGGGTCACGATTTCAGGCCCGAGTACCGCATGCTTGGCCGGCTGGCCGAGATCTTTCCCGATGTGCCGCGCCTGGCCGTCACGGCGACGGCCGACGCCCGCACGCGCGACGATATCCGCAGCGAACTGCGGCTGCAGGACTGCGCCGAGTTCGTCGACAGCTTCGCCCGACCGGAGCTGGTGCTGGCGGCCGAGCGCAAGCGGGGGCAGGGGCACGGCCGGGTCGAGGAGCTGGTGCTGGCGCGGCCGGGGCGCTCGGGCGTGGTCTATGCCGGCTCGCGGGACGGCACGGACAAGCTGGCCGAACGCCTCGTGGCGGCGGGCGTGCCGGCGCTGGCCTACCATGCAGGCCTCGAGCGCAACCTGCGCACCGAGCGGCTCGAGAAGTTCCTCGAGGCCGACGCTGCCGTAATGGTGGCGACGATCGCCTTCGGCATGGGGGTCGACAAACCGGACGTGCGGTTCGTGATCCATGCCGACCCCCCCGCCTCGATCGAGGCCTACTGGCAGGAGATCGGCCGCGCCGGGCGTGACGGCCTGCCGGCTGAGGGCATCACGCTCTACGGGTCGGCCGACATGTCCTGGGCCATGCGCCGGATCGCCGGACGCGAGGTCGGCGACGATGTGCGCCAGGTCCAGACCCGCAAGGTGCGCCAGCTCTACGCCATGCTCGACGGCGTCGGCTGCCGGGCCGCGGCCGTGCGGCGCTACTTCGGCGAGGAAGGCGTGCAGCCCTGCGGCCAGTGCGACCTGTGCCTCGCGCCGCCGGACTCGCTCGACGCCACCCAGGGCGCGCAGAAGGCCCTGTCGGCCGTTCATCGCCTCGGCGGCCGGTTCGGACGCGGCCGGCTGATCGATCATCTGTTGGGCAAGACCAAAGACGTCCACGACAGCGAAGCGGCCCTGTCGACCTACGGCATCGGTCAGGAGTTCAGCCCGGCCGGCTGGCGCGATCTGATCGACCAGCTGCTGTTCGACGGCCTGCTCAAGGAAGACCCCAATGATGGCCGGCCGCTGATCGGGCTGGGCGACGCGGAGGGGGTCAAGGCGATCTATCGCGGCGAGCAGCGCGTGTCGGTGCGCAAACAGCCCGAGGCGCTGGACGGCTCGACCCGCTCAGGCCGACCGCGCAAGCGCACGCGGGAAGCGATGGAACAGCTGGTCGGCGATGATCTGAAGCTGTTCGAAGCGCTGCGGGCCTGGCGCCGCGACGAGGCGCACGAGCAGCATGTGCCGCCCTACGTCATCTTCGGCGACCGCACCCTGACGGACATCGCCCGGCTTCGGCCGCGCTCGGCGTCCGACCTGCTGCTGTGCAACGGCGTCGGGGATTCCAAGCTGCAACGGTACGGCGAAGCGGTGCTGAAGCTCGTCAAGGACAACTAGACGTCGACCTCGGCGTCCAGGGCGTTGGCCTGGATGAACTCGCGGCGGGGTTCGACCAGTTCGCCCATCAACCGGGCGAACATGTCGTCGGCCTCGTCGGCGTGGTTGACCTTGACCTGCAGCAGGGTGCGGGCCTCGGAATCGAGGGTGGTTTCCCACAGCTGCTCGGGGTTCATCTCGCCCAGGCCCTTGTAGCGCTGGATCGACAGACCCTTGCGGCCGGCGTCCATGACTGCGGCGAACAGGTCGAGCGGCCCGCGCACCGGCGTGCTCTTGTCCTTGCGGCGGAACACCGCCTGGCCCTGGAACATGTCAGCCAGGGCGGCGGCGCGCTCGGCCAGGCGGCGGGCGTCGGCGGCGTGCAGCAGGGCGTCTTCCAGCACGATCTTTTCCGACACGCTGCGCTTCACGCGACTGAAGACGAAGCCGGTGTCGCCGCGTTCGCCTGACCAGGGACCGTCGCCCTCTTCGGCGTAGAGGTTCAGCCGGCGGGCGGCCTCCGCGATATCGGGCTTGTCACCCATCAGGCCGGCCAGGGCCGTCTGCTCGATGGCGAACGACGGGGCGCGGGAAGACAGGCGCTCGATGTTGGCCTTGGCCGCGCGGCTGGTCTGCACCAGGGCCAGCAGGTCCTGACCCATCATCCGCTCACCGCTGGCGAGGTCGAGTTCCGCGCCCTCGACGCCCTCGTCGATCAGGAAGGCCTCGTACTCGGCGTCATCCTTCAGGTAGCGCGAGGACTTGCCCTTGCTGGCTTTGTAGAGCGGCGGCTGGGCGATGTAGAGGTAGCCGCGCTCGATCACCTCCGGCATCTGCCGGTAGAAGAAGGTCAGCAGCAGCGTCCGGATGTGCGCCCCGTCGACGTCGGCGTCGGTCATGATGACGATGCGGTGGTAGCGCATCTTGTTGATGTCGAACTCGTCGCGGCCGATGCCGGCGCCCAGGGCCATGATCAGGGTGCCGACCTGCTCGGAGCCGAGCATCTTGTCGAACCTGGCCCGCTCGACGTTGAGGATCTTGCCGCGCAGGGGCAGCACGGCCTGGTTCTCGCGGTTGCGCGCCTGTTTGGCCGAGCCGCCGGCGGAGTCACCCTCGACGATGAACAGTTCGGACTTGGCCGGGTCGCGTTCCTGACAGTCGGCCAGCTTGCCGGGCAGGCTGGTGATGTCGAGCGCGCTCTTGCGGCGGGTCAGTTCGCGGGCCTTGCGGGCGGCGTCCCGGGCGGCGGCGGCTTCAGCGATCTTGCCGACGATGGCCCGGGCCTCGGCCGGGTGCTCCTCGAACCAGGTCGACAGGCCCTCCTGCACCAGGCCCTCGACGGCCGGACGCACTTCGGAGGAGACCAGCTTGTCCTTGGTCTGCGACGAGAACTTCGGGTCCGGCACCTTGACCGACAGCACGCAGGTCAGGCCCTCGCGCGCATCCTCGCCGGTCAGCGAGACCTTCTCCTTCTTGGCCATGCCGGAGCTTTCGGCGTAGCCGGTGATGACCCGCGTCAGGGCCGCCCGGAAGGCCGAGAGGTGTGTGCCGCCATCCTTCTGGGGGATGTTGTTGGTGAAGCACAGCATGTGCTCGTGGTAGCTGTCGTTCCACTGCAGGGCGAGGTCGATCTCGACCTTCTCACGCACGCCGCGGACCGAGATGGGCGCGCTGATCAGGGCCGCCTTGGCCTTGTCCAGGTGTTTCACGAAGGCCTCGATGCCACCGTCGTAGTGCAGGATTTCTTCCCACGGCTCGGCGTCGCGCAGGTCACGGAAGTGAATCGTCACGCCGCTGTTGAGGAAGGCCAGTTCGCGCAGGCGGTGCTCCAGCGTCTTCAGGTCAAAGTCGATGTGGGCGAAGGTGGTGACCGACGGGTAGAAGGTCACCTCGGTACCTGACAGGACCTTGCCGTTCTCGCGGATCGGCG
>JBKJII010000248.1:0-5229 GCA_046598505.1 Caulobacter sp.
GTTTGACGCCCCGGTTCAGCGTCGCGCCGCCGCCGACGAGGCAATAGGGCCCGATCTCGACGCTCGGGTCGATATTGGCCGCCTTGTCGACGATGGCGGTCGGATGGATCTTCGTCACTGGGGGTTGTCCGCCTTCATGGCCGAGAACTCGCATTCGGCGGCCAGGCGGCCGTTGACCAGGGCCCGGCCCTTGAACTTCACCACCGGCGCGCGGATTTTCACGACGTCGACATGCAGCTTGAGCACATCGCCGGGCCGCACGGGCAGCCGGAAGCGGGCGCCGTCGACCGACATGAAGAAGATCGTCGTGCGGCTGATGTCGATGTCCCAGGTCTTGGACATCAGCAGCGCGCCGACCTGCGCAAGCGCCTCAACGACCAGCACGCCCGGCATGACCGGATTTCCCGGGAAATGGCCGGGAAAGAAGGGCTCGTTGATCGTTACGCATTTGATGCCGACCAGGGATTCGCTGGCCTTGTACGCCTCCGCACGGTCCACCAGCAGGAATGGATAGCGGTGGGGCAGGCGCGCCAGGATTTCACCGATCTCGATGGTCGGCAGTGTTGTTTCGCCGTCACTCATGACCGGTCCCTTTTCTTGTCCTTGGCCATGCGCGTCAGAATGGCCGTCTCACGCAACCAGATCCTGATCGGCTGGGCGGGAAAGCCGCCCCAGGTCTCGCCCGCCGGAATATCGCGGAACACGCCGGCCGAGGCCGCGATCTGCGCGCCGTCGCCGATGGTCACGTGATCGGCGATCCCGGCCTGCCCGCCGAACGCGCAGCCGTCGCCGACCGTCACGCTGCCGGAAATCCCCGTGAAACCGGCCAACACACAGTTGCGACCGATCCTCACGTTGTGGGCGATGTGCACCATGTTGTCGAGTTTGGTGTTCTCGCCGAGAACCGTGTCCTCCCAGGCGCCGCGGTCGATGCAGCTGTTGGCGCCGACCGTAACGCCGTCCTGCAGGATCACGCGGCCAAGCTGGGGCACGTCGATGACGCCGGACGCCCCGCCTGTCGCGCCAAAACCGGCCTCGCCGATGCGTACGCCAGCATAGATCTTCACCCGGTCGCCCAGCAGGGCGAAGGAAATCGTCGCGTTCGGACCGATTTCACAATCCCGGCCGATCGCCACGCCCGGTCCGATCACCGCGCCGGGCGCGATACGCGTGCCCCGGCCGATCCGGGCGCCTGCGGAAATCGTCACATTGGGCGCCACGTGCACGCCGTCCTCAAGCTCTGCATCCGGATGGACGTTCGAGGTCGAGACATCATGAAAGCGGGGCTCATGCAGCGCCGCCGCGGTCATGGCCCAGGCTGCCTGCGGTCGCGGCGTCACCAGCGCGAGGCAGCCCTCGGGGACCTCCGCCGCAAACACCTCGGACGTGAAACAGACTCCGGCCTTTGAGGCGCGCAGCGCGGGCAGGAACTTCTTGTCGCCCAGAAACGCGACATCGGCGGGCCCCGCCCTGTCGAGAGGGGCCACGCCGACGATCTGCAGATCGGAGCGGTCAGACCGGGCTGGAACAGCCCCGGTCAGTTTTGCCAGGTCCCCCACGGAGAGAGGGCTCTGGCTGACGTAGAATCGCGGGTCCGGCATGAATTCCTCGCACAGACCCGCGATACCGCGAGTCGGTCTAGTTCGCGCGCGGCGGAACAGCCGGCGCGGCCGGCGGCGTGTCCATGCGCTCACGGTTGAACGTGAAGGTCTTGATCTTGGCGTTCAGGCCGGTGACCACCTGACCGGTGATATCCATGGCCGGGTTGCCGAGCAGGACGCCGTCGCCGAGCAGGATCGAGCAGTTGCGGGCCTGATAGACGCCGACCGCGATCGGGTCCAGCTCCTGAAGCACGCGCATCAGGGCCTTGCGCTCGGTTTGCTGAACTTCGGCCTGACGCAGCTGCTGCTTGCGCTTGAAGGCGTTGAAGCGGACCTGCAAGTTGGCCGCGCGAGCTTCCAGGGCGTCGGTCGGGCCCGTGGCGCGGGCGGCGTCGATGGCCTTGGCTTCGTTCTTGATCGCCGTGTCTTCGGCGGTCAGTTCGGCGTTCACCTCGGCAATGATCTGCTGCATGCGCGTGGCGACGTACTTGCCGACGTCCGAGGCCTGCACGGCCTGGTCGCCGTTGTAGGTGCAGACGCCAGGCAGAACCGGACCGTGTCTGACCGGCGCGGCGGGTGCGGCGACGGGCGCCGCCGGACGCGGCGGAGGCGTCTGGGCCGCGACGGCCGAGGCGAAAGCGAGAGCAGCGGCCGCGCCGGCCGCGACCGCGAAGGTCTTGTTGAAGTGCATGGAGGCTAGAACCTTGTGGAGGTTGAGAAACGGAACGTTTCTGTCTTGTCGTAGTCTTCTTTGGCCAGAATTTGGCTAAAGTCGAAACGGATTGGGCCCATCGGCGAGCGCCAGTGAATCGACAGACCGGCCGAAGCCCGCAGACCGAGGTCGTCCTTGATGCAGGGGGTGACTGTCGTCGTCGACGTGTCGCAGTCGATGATCACGCCAAAGCGGTCGCGCTTGTCGGCGTCATCAAGCAGGCCGGCGGTGCCGATATCGGTGAACAGCGAGGCCTTGATGCCGTATTGCTCGGGCAGGAAGGTCGGCACGGTCAGCTCGAGCGAGCCGAGCGCATACAGCTTGCCGCCAAGGGCGTCCGAGCGGCCGAAGGTCGTATCCCGTGGGCCGATGCCGGCGACTTCAAAGCCCCGGAAGGTGTTGCCGCCGCGGTAGAAGCGGTCGTTGATGCGGACATCGTCGCCGCGCCAGCCGTCAATGTAGCCGAACGAACCGGTGGCGCTGAGGACGAAGTCCTTGTTGAAGCCGTGGTACCAGCCGCCGCTGCCTTCGGTGCGCAGGTAATTCACGTCGCCGCCGACGCCGGCCAGATCCTGGTTCAGCTCGACGAAGAAGCCGCGCGTCGGCCGCAGCGCGTCATTCCGGCGATCAAGGCGGACCGTGTAGCCGACCAGCGACGTCACGTTGGACCCGCGCTGGGCGCAGAGCGTCGGCGACACCAGTTCCTGGCCGGGGATGCAGAAGGAATCGTCCACCACCACGTCGTCCGTGCGCAGGGTATAGCGCAGACCCATCGAGGCATTGGTCGTCAGCGGGAAGCCGAGGCGCAGACCCATGCCGGTCGAACGGGTGTCGAAGGCCGTCTGCTGGCTGAAATTGTAACGGTAGGAATAGAGGTCCAGGCCGGCCCGCAGGTCACGCCCCAGGAAGCGCGGCTCAGTGAACGAGAAGTCGATCTGCTGGCGCAGCGACCCGACCGAGACGCGCGCGCGCACGTTCTGGCCACGCCCGCGGAAGTTCCGCTCGGTGACGCCCAGATCGAGGATCAACTGGTCAACCGAGCTGTAGCCGGCGCTGAAGGACAGTTCGCCGGTCGGCTGCTCTTCAACCGTGACCCGCAGGGTCGTACGGTCGGGCGTGCCGCTCGGCACTTCCTCGATGTTGACCTCTTTGAAGAAGCCAAGGCCGCGGATCTGCTGCTTGGAACGGTCAACCAGGACGCGGTTGTAGGCGTCCCCCTCGGTCACGTTCATTTCACGGCGGATGACCGCGTCGAGCGTGCGGGTGTTGCCGACGATGTCGATGCGATCGATGTAGACGCGCGGGCCTTCCTTGACCTGGAAGACGACGTCGACGGTGTGGTTTTCACGGTTCGGGATGTAGCGCGGACGAACATCGACGAAGGCAAATCCGGCGGCGCCGGCGGCGAAGGTCAGTGAGTCGGTCGCCTGCTCGATCAATTCGTCCTGGTAGACCTGACCGCTGCGGATCGGCAGCAGCTGCTGCAGCACCGTGCCGTCGAGCTTCTTCAGCTCGGTCTCGACCGTCAGCTTGCCGAACTTGTACTTCTCGCCTTCCTCGATCGTGTAGGTGACGACGAAGCCATTCCGCTCGGGCGACAGCTCGGCCACCGCCGAGATGATGCGGAAGTCGTAGTAGCCCTTGTTGCGATAGAACTTCCGCAGCTGTTCCTTGTCGTACTCGATCCGGTCCGGGTCGTAGTTGTCGTTGCTCGACAGGAATTTGTACCAGTGGGACTCCTCGGTGACGATCACGTCCTGCAGGTCGCTGTCCGAGAACGCGACGTTGCCGAGGATGTTGATGTCGAGGACGCCGCTCTTGGGGCCTTCGTTGATCTCGAAGATCAGGTCGATGCGCTTCTGCGGCAGCTCGACCACCTTGGGCGTGACGGTCACGCCGATGCGGCCGGACTTGCGATAGAGCTCGATAAGGCGCTGCACGTCCTGCTGGATGCGGGCGCGAGTGAAGATGCCGCGCGGGCGGACCGTCACTTCATCGCGCAGCTTCTCTTCCTTGAGGGCCGAGTTCCCCTCGAAGATCACGCGGTTGATGATCGGGTTCTCGACCACGCGGACGACCAGATCGCCGTTCGCCTGCAAGTCGATTTTCACGTCCGCGAACAGATCGGTGCGGAACAGGGTCTTCAGCGCCACGTCGATTCGCGCCGAGTCGACCTGGTCGCCGGGCTGAATCGGCAGATAGGACAGAACCGTTCCGGCCTCGATGCGTTCATTCCCCTGGATGAGGATGCGCTGAACCACACCCGTCTGAACCTGGGCCATGGCCACGGTCGGGGCGGTTAGCGCTGTCGTTCCCATGAGGAGCGCAGCAAGGGTAACAATCGCTGCGCTATGCGCACGAGCATGCTTCATAAGGTCTGCCATCGGCGGTCGGCGGGTGCTCATGAGAACAGACCACCAAGGAAATTGAACACGTTGTAGCGCTGCAGGTCGTTCCAGACCGCGAACAGCATGAATCCCAACAGCAAGGCAAGACCAAGGCGATAGCCTATGGCCTGGACATTTGCCGCCAGTGGCCTGCGCGCAACGGCTTCATAGCCGTAAAACAGCAGATGTCCGCCATCCAGAACGGGGATCGGCAGAAGATTCAGGAAGCCGACGCTGACGGAGAGAATCGCCGACAGTTGCAAAAGAGCGACGAATGATCCGAAAACGCCCATCGCCGGATTCGGCGCGCCCTCGGCGCCCGCTTTTGCGACGGCGTCCGACGCCTTGGCGATGCCGATGAAGCTGCCCAACTGGTCGGCCGGCGCACGGCCGGTGACAATGCGACCCATATAGAACAGCGAGGTGGCCAGGACATCCCAGGTCTGCGCTGCGCCCCTGGCGACGGCCTGAACGGGGTTGTAACGAACCACGACGGCGTCGGCCGCCCTGGGACGGCTTTCCAGCCCGA
>JBKJII010000354.1:0-4950 GCA_046598505.1 Caulobacter sp.
GGGGCGTCAAACTGCTATCACACGCCATCATCGAAGGCGTGACCGAGGTCGGCGAGGACTGCGTCCTGCACCCGTTCGCCTGCCTCGGCGGCGCGCCGCAGCACTCGGCGCACAGGGGAGAGCCGACCCGTGTGGTCGTCGGCGCCCGCAACGTCTTCCGCGAGCACGTCACGGTTCACGCCGGAACGGCCGGCGGACGCGGTGTGACGACGATTGGCTCGGACGGCCTGTTCATGGTCAGTGTCCACGTCGGCCATGACTGCATCATCGGCGACAAGGTCATCATGGCGCCCAGCGTGGCCGTCGGCGGCCATGTGACCGTCAACGACTTCGTCTTTCTCGGAGGCCTGGCGGCGATCCACCAGTTCACGCGCATCGGCCGGTTCGCCTTCGTCGGTGGCGGCGGCATCGTGACCAAGGACGTGATCCCCTACGGCTCGGTCTGGGGCAACCACGCCCACCTCGAAGGCCTGAACCTGATCGGCCTCAAGCGCCGCAACTTCACCCGTGAGCAGATCGCTACGCTGCGGGCCGCCTATCGCCTGCTGTTCGCGGACGAAGGCACCTTCCAGGAGCGGCTGGACGATGTCGCCGAGTCCTACGCCCATGTGCCGGAAATCATGGAGATCCTCGACTTCATCCGCGCCGACGCCTCGCGACCGCTGTGTCTGCCGGAACGCGAGGTCTGAGCATGAAGAAGCTCGGGATCATCGCCGGGGGCGGCGGCCTGCCGGCCGAAATCGCTGATCGCTGTCGGCGCACGGGGCGGTCCTATTTCGTCGTTCGCCTGCGGGGCTTCGCCGACGACGGCACGCTGCACCATCCGTCCGTCGACATCGGCATCGCCGAACTGGGCAAGGTTTTGAAAGCCTTGCGTCAGGAACGTTGCGAGGCCGTCTGTTTCGTCGGGACAGTCGCGCGGCCCAATTTCAGCAAGCTGAAGCCCGACCTGCGTGGCGCGGCGGCCCTGCCGTCGATCATCGCCGCCGCGCGCAAGGGCGACGACGCCCTGCTGCGGGCCGTGCTCGCCGAGTTCAGCAAGGAAGGCTTCGTCATCGAGGGCGCCCACGAGGCGGCCGAGTCGATGGCCCTGCCGCTCGGCCTGCTGGGCGCCGTCTCGCCGGGCGACGGCCATGCCGAGGATATCCAGCGGGCGCTGATCGCCGCCCGGGCCATCGGCCGGCTCGACATCGGTCAGGGCGCGGTGGTCTGCGACGGACTGGTTCTGGCCGTCGAGGCCCAGGAAGGCACCGACGCCATGCTGCGCCGGGTCCGCGATCTGCCGGAAGCCATCCGCGGCGTCCCCGGCCGCGCGCGAGGCGTGCTGGCCAAGGCCCCCAAGCCGATCCAGTCGACCCATGTGGACCTGCCGACCATCGGCGTGGCCACTGTGCGAGGCGCGGCCCAGGCCGGGCTGGCCGGGATCGTCGGCGAGGCCGGCCGCCTGCTGGTGGTCGACCGCGAAGAGACCCGGGCCCTGGCTGACGACCTCGGCCTGTTCATCCTCGGCGTCGAGGCGCGCGACGAATGAGCCGGCCGCTGACCGTCATGCTGGTGGCCGCCGAGGCCTCGGGTGACGCTCTGGGAGCTGGCCTCGCCCGGGCGCTGAAGGCCCGGCTTGGCGACCGGGTGCGGCTCGTCGGCGTCGGTGGCAGCCGGATGGCGGCCGAGGGCGTCGACAGCCCGTTCGACATCGCCAGCCTGTCGATCCTCGGCATCTTCGAGGCGGTCGCGGCCTACGGGACCGTGGTGCAGCGCGTGGCCGACACCGCCGCCCTGGCCCAGCGCGAGACGCCTGATGTCGCGATCCTGATCGACAGCTGGGGCTTCACCCTTCGCGTCGCCCAGGCCCTGCGCAAGCGGTTCCCGGGCATGCTCCTGATCAAGTACGTCGGGCCGCAGGTCTGGGCGACGCGGCCGGGCCGGGCAAAGACGCTGGCGGCCAGCGTCGACCACCTGCTGTCGATCCACAGCTTTGACGCCCCCTGGTTCGAGGCGGCGGGTCTCAAGACCACGTTTGTCGGCAACCCGGCGTTGGCCAAGGACTTCTCCGCCGCCGACCCCACGCGGCTTCGACAGGCCATCGGCGCAGGCCCTGACGACGACATCCTGCTGGTTCTGCCCGGCAGCCGCCCGGCCGAGATCAAGCTGGTCATGCCGGTATTCGAGGAGGCGGTGAAACGCCTCAAGGCCGAACGCCCCGGGCTGCACGTGGTCATTCCGGCCGCCGGCACGGTGGTCGAGTCGGTCAGGGCCAGGGTCGCCGGCTGGCCGTTCCGGGCGCACGTCCTCGAGGACGAGCAGCTCAAGGACGACGCCTTTGTGGCCGGCACGGTCGCCCTGGCCTGCAGCGGCACGGTGACCACCGAACTGGCGCTCGCCGGCGCGCCGATGGTCGTCGCCTACCGGATCGGCGCGGCCAGCTACGCGATCCTCAAGCTGATCTTCAAATCGCCCTGGGTGACGATGTTCAACATCGCCGCCAAGGCCTTCGTGGCCCCGGAATTCCTGCAGGCTGACTGCACGCCGGACAAACTGGCCGCCGCCGTCGCGGAACGGCTGGACGACCCCGCCCTGCGCAAACGCCAGGTCGCCGGGCAGAACGCGGCGCTGGCGCTCATGGGGCGCGGAGGACCGGACCCATCCGAGGCCGCCGCCGATGCTGTGCTCAAGCTGCTCGCCGAGCGGGCTGTGGCGGCGTAGGTCCAACCTCAACCCCGCCGATCCCAGCGACAGCAGCGTAGGAATCAATTTCCGACCGCCATGCTGCAACCGAAGCTTGGCCGTTCGGGGGCGGTCACGCATCGCACGAACGCCGACCTCCAGGTCCGCTTGCACGCCGACTGGCGAGGAACGCTATCGATCCAGGGCGACCTTCCCGTGGTTCGCGGGCTGGCGGCCGGAGCATCGACGGCGATCCCGCCTGGGGCGGGTCCATGGCTCGTTAGTAAAATGTAGATTGGCCCAATGGCATTATTCGCTCTGCAACCGGGTTCTTTCCCTTAAATGAACGACCTCGCCAGAATGAACAGTTCGCCAAGTCTTGATCAGGGCGAAAGCGAGCCTGACAAGGTCACAGCAAAAGCTTTCCCGCTCGAGACCCTGTCCGTCTGGCTCATCCGTCCCACCGGCGGGCAGGCGAACAAGACTGCGGCTTTCCTGCGCATGGCGTTCCCCGGCTCGGTGGTGACGACCTGCCCGACGGGCGCGGAGGCGGTTGCTCGGGTCTCTACGGGAGCTCAGGTCGGCATCTGCTGCTTCGACTTGACCGACAGCGCGCCCGGCGCCTTGGCCCTGCAAGTCAAACAGGTAGCCCGGGCCTGCCCCGAGGCCGAGCTCGCCGTGCTGATCGAAGCCGCCGATTGCGCCATGATCTCCGATATCCTGGAGATCACTCCGTCGCCCGAGCGGTTGACCTTCTTTTTTCAGCCGCACGACATGCAGGACACTATTGCCTCCCTGCGCGCCGTAGCGGCGCGATACCAGGCGAAGCGAAACGCCGGCGCGGCGTTGGAGAGCAGGGACCGCGATGTTCGCCGGCTTTCTGTCGAGGCGATGGAGGTTCAGGCCCGGCTCGATGTGGCCGTGCACGCTGCCCGCCACGATGGCCTGACTCGCCTGCCAAACCGCGCTGGTTTCACCAGCGAACTGGCCGCCCGGATCGCCAATGGCTTCCAGAACCAGACCGTCTTCCTGATCAACCTCGACCGCTTCAAGCTGGTCAACGATACGCTCGGCCACGATGCGGGCGATGATCTGGTTCGCAAGATCGGCGTGGCTCTGAGCGCGGCGATCCCGCCCAGCGGCCTGCTGGCGAGGGTGGGCGGCGACGAGTTCGCCGTCGTCACAGAGAGTCTTACCGAGCAGGGCGTCGACGACTTTTGCCAGCAGATTCTGCGGGTCTGCAATCAATCCCGCCGGATCTTTGGTCACGAGGTCCAGGTCAGCGCCTGTATTGGCGTCTGTGTCCAGTCTTGCGACCAGGGCAACGGCGATCTGCTGCGCCAGGCGGACCTGGCCCTGCGGGCGGCCAAGCGTGAGGGGCGCAACCGGTTCCGGGTCCATGACGAGGACATGGCCCGCACGTCGAGCCAGCGGTTGGCCATTGAGGGCGGACTGGAGCGGGGCTTGCGCGCCGGCGAATTCGAGATGGTCTACCAGCCGATCGTCGACGCCCATTCCACGGCCATTCTGGGGTTCGAGGCCCTTGTGCGCTGGAACAGCCCCGAATTCGGCCAGGTGGCGCCGGACGATTTCATTCCGGTAGCCGAGGAGACGGGCGTGATCCTCGAGCTTGGCGACTGGATCACGCGCCAGGCCATGAAGGACTGCCGACGCTGGGGCGGACCCTACGTATCAATCAACCTTTCGGCGCGTCAGTTCCTCTATCAGAAGGTCGGCGAACGCATCCTGCAGTACGCCAGGGACAGCGACCTTCCGCCTGAGCGGATCCAGGTCGAGCTGACCGAAACGGCGATCATCGATGACGTTGAACGGGCCCGTGAGAACCTGAAGGTCCTGCGCGCGGCAGGCGTGCGGGTTGCGCTGGACGATTTCGGCACCGGCTATTCCAGCCTGGTTTACCTGCACAAGTTCGACATCGATTGCATCAAGATTGACAAGTCCTTCGTCGACGAAGTCACCCGCGATCATCAGTCGGCGATGATCGTCACCTCTGTCACCCGCCTGGCCAAGGCGCTCGGCATGTCGGTGGTGGCCGAGGGCGTCGAGACCGAAGCGCAGCGCCAGGTTCTGATCGCCGCCGGCTGCGACCATTTGCAAGGCTACCATTTCGGCCGCCCAACCAGCTCAGTTGCCGCCGCGACGCTTTTCCATAGCTGAGCTTTGACATCGCCGGACGGCCCCGGCCTCGAATGCCACATTTTCAGTCGAGTTGAGGCGGCTTGGCGAGACGCTCTCTCGCCACCGTTCAGGGATCTTCTCGAGGTC
>JBKJII010000019.1:0-6294 GCA_046598505.1 Caulobacter sp.
CTAAATCGGTGTCGGACGGCCGGCCCAGACCCCAGGGGAATGGACCGGCAAATGGAAAGGGTCGGTCGCTTACTTCGGACGCTTCGCGCCGTAGTGCGAACGGCGCTGCTTGCGGTCCTTGACGCCTTGCGTGTCGAGCACGCCGCGCAGGATGTGATAACGGACGCCCGGAAGGTCCTTCACGCGGCCGCCGCGGATGAGCACCACCGAGTGCTCCTGCAGATTGTGGCCTTCGCCCGGGATGTAGCACACGGCTTCGATGCCGGTGGTCAGGCGGACCTTGGCGACCTTACGAAGCGCCGAGTTCGGCTTCTTCGGGGTCGTCGTGTAAACGCGCGTGCAGACGCCGCGACGTTGCGGGCAGCCCTTGAGGGCCGGCACCTTGTTCCGCGTGGGCTTCGGCTGGCGAGGCTTGCGGATGAGCTGATTGACTGTAGGCATTCGTTCTTTTCGTGCTCGTGGAGACGTGTGCCTTTCGGCCGAAGCGTCTCAGGGTCCTTGTTGATAGTACCGGCTCTTCGGCTGGCCCTTCTGAACGCGAAAACTCGCCGGCACGCGCTCTCATGCGTTCCGGCGGGCCTGACGGTCCTTTGCGGGACATCCGCTGATCGGGACAGGTCCTGAGGGACCGGCTCCGAAAGAGGGGCGCTAAATACTGGCGAAGGGCCGCAAGGTCAAGGCTTTGGAAAGGGTTGCGACACGCCGGCCGGTCAGTTCCCGACCGGCAGGTGGCGGTCGAGGAAGGCGAACAGCGACTCGAGCATCTTCTGGCGGCTGGCCGTGCTCGACAGGTGGTGGTCGTCGTTCTCCAGGACCACAAGATCGCCGGGCAGACCGGCCGCCTTGAGCGCGCGCTGCATCGACCGGGACTGCTGGATCGGCACGGTGGTGTCTTCCTCGCCGTGGATCAGCAGAATCGGTGAGGCCTGGCGCGTCACCCGGAACGCCGGCGATGCCACGCGGTAGCCCTCCGCATTGCCGCGCGGGTCGCCCATCATCGTCTCGAGCGAATTGACCAGCGCCGTGTCCCGGCCGAAGGCGCGCGACTTGGCGCCGTAGAGCTGGGCCAGATCAGACACGCCGTTGACCGAAACGCCGCACCGATAGACCGACGGGTAGACGGCCGCACTGAACATGGCGGCATAGCCACCGTAGCTGGCCCCGACGATGCAGACCCGCGAGCGGTCGGCGACGCCCTGGGTGGCGAGCGCCAGGACGCCGTCGATCAGGTCTTCCTGCATCTTGCCGCCCCATTCGAGGTTGCCCGCCTTCTCGAACGACTCGCCGAATCCGGACGAGCCGCGGAACTGGGGCTGCAGCACGGCATAGCCGCGCGTCGCCAGAGCCTGGACCCACCAGTCGAAATCAAAGTCGTCGCGCGAGGCGGGGCCGCCATGCGGCATCACGATCAGCGGCGGCCTGGCGCCGGCCGCCAGCCCGGGCGGCAGGGTCAGGTAGGCCCCGATGTCCTTGCCGTCCCGCGCCTTGTAGGTGATCCAGGTCGTGGTTCCGAGCGACGCTCCGGCCAGCTCCGGATAGGATTCGCCCAGCGACGAGGCCTGGTTGGTCCGGGTGTCGAACAGGAACCAGGCGGGGGGGCTCGACGGCCCGGCGACCCTCACCACGACGCGGGTGCGGTCCTTCGACCAGCTGGCCAGATAGACGTCCTTGCCCGCGAAGGCCTTCGACAGTTTCGCCTGAACGCCGCCGAGGCCGGCGTCGAGCCACTGATAGGCAGGCCTGTCCGTCTGGGTGATGATGGCCACCGGGGTCTGGGTGTAGTCTTCCCAGATCAGGCCCAGGTCGGCCGCCGGTCGGTCCAGGGCGACGGGCGTGACGGACCCGTCGGCGAGGCTGCGCCGCACCAGACGGACCAGATCGTCCTTGTGCTCGAGCACATAGATAGAGTCGTCGGGGTCCGAATAGCCGAGGAAGCCGATGTCCTTCAGGCTGACCTCGCTCCAGGCGGAATGCCCCTTGCCGCGGACATAAAGGCTCCGCTCGTCCAGATCGCCCGCGTAGTCCCAACGGACGCGGGGCTGGCCGGAGAGATCGAGGTCCCAGCTCTCGGTATAGGGACCGCCCTTTTCGAAAATAGTGGCCTCGCCGCT
Source organism: Caulobacter sp. (assembly GCA_046598505.1). Lineage (GTDB taxonomy): Bacteria > Pseudomonadota > Alphaproteobacteria > Caulobacterales > Caulobacteraceae > Caulobacter. Next base: position 2,112 of record JBKJII010000019.1, read on the forward strand.
GACGACGTCGACCTTCCAGAGCGCGGCGCTCAGTTCGTCGGCGGTCCGTTCGATCCGGCTGCCGGGGCCGCCGGGCCTCACGCCGACCGATACGTCGAGGCCCTGCACCAGCACCGAGGGCCTGTCGCCGTCGAAGACCCGCAGAACCGGCTGGGACACGAGATATCGGGACCACTCGGTGTTCGCGAGCAATGACGTGATCAGCTTGCCCTGCATGTCGATCACGACGTTGCGGTTCAGCTCGTAGGCGTAGGACTGGCCGTTGGAAAAGTTGGTGCCCTTGTCCAGCATGGAGAAGTTCACCACCAGGTAACGGTTACCGACCCAGGTGATGTCACGGACCCAGGCCTGCCCGAGGCGGACCGTGACCGAGTCCTGCCCATCGACGGGGGCGAGGAAGATGATCCGCTCGCCTGGAGGTCCGCCGAGCATCGCGACCCGTGAGCCGTCGGGGGAAATGATCGCCTGTTCGATGGCCGGCAGCCGGGCGAAGGCCGAAATCGGCGGAGCGGCGGCCTGGGCCGGCGCAACGGAGAGCAAAGCGAGGGCCAACAGGCCCAGCACCGTGGAAACGACGACTTTCACGCGATTACCCCCCGAACTCGCCGCACGCTAGCACGAAGGTTCCACACTATGCAGCCCGTCATGACGCCTCACGACGGCCGCGACCAGGCCATGGTTTGGCCCTCGCCCCGGGGAACCCTGCCCGATGTCAGCAGGGGGAGACCGTGGCCGGATCGACCAGCCGCCGCCGGCATGCCGGGCGAGCCGCGATCATCGCGGTCTCGGCGCTGGCCCATGGGTTGGCGCTCATCCTGCTCGGGCTGTCTTCACCGGCGCTTCGCGACGTCCGGCGGGCCGATCTGTTCGCCACGCCGGTGGAGATCTGGACTCCGCCCCGGTCCCTCAGGACTCCGGCGGCCGTCCACGACACCGCGAAGGTCTCGCCCGCGCGAGCCGGGACGGCGCGGACGAAGGCGGTGACCGGGCCTGTCTCGCCCCTGCCCTCGTCGCCGACGCCTTCAGCAGGCGCCCCTCCGGCGCCCCTGCCCGCCCCGTCACACGGCGACCTGCGGGCGGCGCTGAGGCGCTCCACCGTCGGCTGCGCCAACCGGGATACCGTCGGCCTGACCCTTCGCGAGCGCGAAGCCTGCCTGGACGCCTACGCGCGCGGCAAGGCGGACGCTGACGTCATCGCGCCGCCCATAGAGTCCGGCAAGCTGGCCGCCTTCGACGCCGCCGCCGCCCGCAAGGAACGGATCCGCAAGCGCAAGGCAGCGCCGCCGCAGAGCAGCCTGGACCCGGGCAACAATGCCGGGGGCACGAAAACCAATGGGATCGGGATCCTCGGCTACTGAGCCGGCGCCGCCGCCGAGGGCTGGGTGATGTCGCCGCGGCAATAGGCCTTCCACGACCACCAGTAGGACGGGTCAAAGGACGAGCAGCCGGCGTCGGCGAAGGCCTTTTCGGCGATGTCGATCCGCGTGCGCTCGCCGAGATACTTCAGGACCAGCGGCCTGCAGGTCGCGATCTGCGTCGGGGTCAGGGTATCGTTGCGCACGGACACAAAGGCGATCGCGGGGCCGGGCTGGGCGATCGCCACGAAGTCCTTGGTGGTGCCGCTCGAGGCCACGGCCTGGCCGCAGACCGCCCGGAACGTCCCTTTGGGATCATCGCTAATGGTCATGCCGCTGAACTGTCTCGCGCCATGTACCGCCGGGTTGGCGGCGATGTCCTTCAGCGCGCCCTTGACCAGTTCGCGGTCGGCGGGCGCAGCGAAGACGTTTTCAGGCGCCGGCGGGGCGGGGGGCGGCGGTGGCGCGGACTTCGAACAGGCCGCCAGGGGCGCAGCAAGCGCCAGGGCGCAGAGGACTCTCGCAACGGTCATCACGATCTCCAGATTCGCGTCAGCCGACTGTAGCCCGTCGTCGCCGCGCCGCCAGCCCGCACGAACGAAAACGGCCCGGGAGCAATCCCGGGCCGTCTCGTGTCTTTTCAGAAACCCGTCGCCGGTCAGGCGTCGGCGGTTTCCGCGTCGAGCGCAATCTCGGCCGGAAGCGGCTCCATCGTCTCCTCGCGGGAAGCCGAGAGGGCCTCGTCGCGCTTGGTGGCGATGCGTTGCAGGCCGCGCAGGTAGGAACCCGTGCCCGCCGGGATAAGCCGGCCGACAATGACGTTCTCTTTGAGGCCTTCGAGCGTATCGACCTTGCCGTGAACCGACGCGTCGGTGAGGACGCGCGTGGTTTCCTGGAACGAAGCCGCCGAGATGAAGCTGCGCGTTTGCAGCGACGCCTTGGTGATGCCGAGCAGGACCGGCTGGACCAGGGCCGGACGACCACCGCGGGCCTGCGCCTTGGTGTTCTCCACATCGAGGTCCGGCTTGTCGAGGTGGTCGCCACGGATCAGACCCGTGTCGCCCGGCTCGAGGATTTCGACCTTCTGCAGCATCTGCCGGACAATCACCTCGATGTGCTTGTCGTTGATCGGCACGCCCTGCAGACGATAGACCTCCTGGATCTCGTCGACGAGGAAGTTGGCCAGCGCCTCGACGCCCAGGATGCGCAGGATGTCGTGCGGATCCGGATTGCCGTCGATGATGTATTCGCCGCGCAGGATCACGTCGCCGTCGTGGACGGTAATGTGCTTGCCCTTCGGGATGAGGAACTCGACCGCGTCACCACCGTCTTCCGGGGTGATCTTGATGCGGCGCTTGTTCTTGTAGTCACGGCCGAATTCGACGCGACCGTCCATCTCCGCGATCACCGCGCAGTCCTTGGGACGGCGGGCTTCGAAGAGTTCGGCGACGCGCGGCAGACCACCGGTGATGTCGCGCGTCTTGGCCCCTTCGGTCGGGATCCGGGCGATGACGTCGCCGGCCTTGACCTCGTCGCCGTCGCCGACCGAGAGCACCGCCCCCACCGGGAGCAGTGAACGCGCTTCACCACCGTTCGCCAGACGCTTGTAGGCGCCGTCGGCGTCGATGACGGCCAGGGCCGGGCGCAGATCCGAACCGCGGGTCGAGGTCCGCCAGTCGGTGATCACGCGGTTGGCGATACCGGTCGCTTCGTCGGTTTCCTCGCGGACGGAGAAGCCGTCCACCAGGTCCTCGGCGCGGATGCGGCCGGCCACTTCGGTGATGATCGGGGCGGTGTAGGGGTCCCACTCGGCGAGGCGATCGCCGCGGTTGACCTTCTGGCCGTCCTTGACCTTCAGGCGCGCACCATAGGGCGGCTTGTAGGACTCACGATCCTTGCCGTCGATCTGGACGGTGATGGTGGTGTTGCGGCTCATGACGATGAACTCGCCATTGGACGCCTTCACCGTCGGACCAACGATACGGGCCGTACCGACGTTGCTGCTTTCGAAGAACGACTGCTCGGCGACCTGGGCCGCGCCGCCGATGTGGAAGGTCCGCATCGTCAGCTGGGTGCCGGGCTCACCGATCGACTGGGCGGCGATGACGCCGACCGCTTCACCGATGTTCACCGGGGTGCCACGCGCCAGGTCGCGGCCGTAGCAGGCCCCGCAGACGCCGGTGTTGGCCTCGCAGGTCAGCACCGAGCGCACCTTGATGCTCTGGACGCCGGCCTTGTCGACGATGTCGGCGAGGTCTTCGACCAGATAGGTGTCGGCCGGGATCAGCACTTCGCCCGACGTCGGGTCCTTGATGTCCTCGGCCGAGAAACGGCCCAGGACGCGAAGGCCCAGCGAGACGAGAACGTCACCGCCCTCGACCACGGCCTTCAGGGTGATGCCCCGGGTGGTGCCGCAGTCTTCCTCGGTGATGATGCTGTCCTGCGCCACGTCGACGAGACGACGGGTCAGGTAACCGGAGTTGGCGGTCTTCAGCGCGGTGTCGGCCAGGCCCTTGCGGGCGCCGTGGGTGGAGTTGAAGTACTCCTGAACGGTCAGGCCTTCCTTGAAGTTCGAGACGATCGGGGTCTCGATGATCTCGCCGGACGGCTTGGCCATCAGGCCGCGCATACCGCCGAGCTGCTTCATCTGGGCCTGCGAACCGCGGGCGCCCGAGTTGGCCATCATATAGACTGAGTTGATCTCGGCGGTACGACCCGAGGCCAGCACGCGCGGTTGCGCGATCTCGCCCATCATCTCGTCGGCGACCCGGTCCGTGGCCTTGGCCCAGGCGTCGACGACCTTGTTGTACTTCTCGCCCTTGGTGATC
>JBKJII010000050.1:0-3665 GCA_046598505.1 Caulobacter sp.
ATCCTGACGCGCAGCGGATAGCCGGCGGGGGCCCGGCGGCGTCATGGGCGGGGGTTCAGTCGGCTTGTCAATTCAGGCCCGTATTTTGATCGTGGCGCGGGACGACGCGCTGGCAGGACCGTTGGCCGAAGGGCTAGACCGTCTTGGCTGGCGCACGATCACAGCGCGAGGGCCCTATGCGGCCATCGCAGCGCTCGGCGATCTGGCCATCGAGGCGGCCATTGTCGATGTCGCCAGCGGCGGCCATGACGCGCTGACGCTCGCCCGCCGCCTCAAGGCCGCGTGTGCGCCGCGCCGGCTGCCGGTCATCGCCATCGGCGATCCCGACCCCCAGCTGGACAGCTACGCCTTCGACCTGACGCTCGCCCCGCCGCTGCATCCGGCCCAGGCCGTGCTCAGGCTGGAGTCGCTGGTGCGGATGGCCGTGGCCGAGGAAGAGTTCGAGCTGCGGCTGGAAACCTTCGCCGAGCGCGGCCGCCGACTCGACCTGCCGGAGCCCAAGTCAGATCCCTATCGCGTGCTGGCCGTCGGCGAGCCCGCGCCGCAATTCCTCGCCCTGAGCAACGCTCTGACGCGCAGCGGCGCGGACGTGGTCGGCGCCTTCACGGCCTTCACCGCCTTCGACTACCTGCATGAACGGGATTTCGACTCGGTCGTGCTCTGGGCCGGCGACAACAGCGCCGAGGCGCTCAGCATCGCCGCCGGCATGCGCCGCAACACCCGACTCTATCACATCCCCGCCCTGCTTTATCTGCGCGGCGAGAGCTATGTGACGACCTCCGAGGCCTTCCATCGCGGCGTGTCGGACGTCGCCTCGCCCGAGACGCCGGAAACCGAGACCGCCAAGCGGGTCATCGAGCTGTCGCGCAGCTATCGCCGCGCCGTTTCGATCCGCAAGGCGCTGGAACGCGCGCGCAGCAGCGGCCTGATGGATGCAGCCACGGGCCTGTTCACCCGCGACCTGTTCGCCGGGCACCTGGTGCGGCTGGCGCATGCCTCGCGCGTGCGGAACCGGCCGATGAGCGTCTGCGTGCTGCGGCTCGCCGACCGGCCTGAAACGGCGGCTGCCCGCGCCGGCGGCTTTCTCGACCGCGCCATTCCACAGATCGGCTCGATGATCGGCCGGCTGGTCCGGGTTGAAGACACGGCCGCCCGGTTGGGTCCGGAGGTGTTCGCCCTCGCCCTGCCCGCCACGCCTCTGTCCGCCGCCCGCGCCGCGGCTGAGCGGATCACGGCCGTCATCGCCTGCACGGCTTTCGAGGCCGGCGAGGGCAAAACGCCCTTCACGGTCGATTTCGACATTGGCATCGCCCAGATCGAGCCCGGCGAGAACGCCGCCCGAGCGCTGGAGCGGGCCGCCAGTCGCGCCCTGCAGCGCGAAGCCAGCTAACCACCGGGAGATCCCGCCATGCAGATCGACTTCATCGCCGACGTCGTCTGTCCCTGGTGCTATCTCGGCTGGCGACGGCTGGAGAAGGCTCTGGCCATGCGGCCCGACCTGCAGGCCACAGTGACCTGGCGGCCCTACCAGCTCGATCCGACGCTTCCCGAGGAAGGCGTCGACCGGAAGGCCTATTATGCGGCCAGGTTTCCCGACCCCGAGCGGCGTGAAGCCGGCGCCAGGGTGCTCAACGCCGCCGCGGCCGAGGACGGCATCACCTGGAACCTGGCAGACATCCCGGTCTCGCCCAACACCAACGCCGCCCACCGCCTGATCCGCTGGGCCCAGGGCGAAGGCCTGCAAGGTCCCGTGCTCGAAGGCGTGCTGGCCGCCTATTTCACCGACCTGCGTGACATCGGCGATCCGGTCGTGCTGGCCGACATCGGCGAGAAGGCTGGCCTCGACCGGATGCGGCTGTTGCAGCTGTTTTCCGAGGGTGTGGACAAGGACACGGTCGCCCGCGAGCACTTTCAGGCTCACCAGGCAGGCGTATCGGGTGTGCCGTTCATGATTTTTGACGGCAAGATCGCCGTTTCGGGCGCCGAACCGCCCGAGCGGCTGGTCAAGGCGATCGACAAGGCCCTGGAGACAGCATGATCGACTTCAAGAATCCGCAGACGATCTCGACCATTATCGCCATCGTCGTCGTGGGCGCCGTGATGGCCTTCCGCTTCTCCCGGGCCAACACGGCCCGGCCGCTGAAGCTGGAATGGCTGTGGATCATGCCGGCCTGGCTGATCGCAGTCACCGCCTTCCTGCTGTGGCAGTTTCCGCCCACGGGACTGGAGTGGCTCTGGCTGGGCATGGCTTTCGCCATCGGCGGCGCGCTCGGCTGGCAGCGGGGCCGGATGATGGCCATCACGGTCGATCCGGACACGCACATGCTCAGCCAGACGACCTCGCGGGCGGCGCTGTTCTTCCTCGTCGCCCTGGTGGCGCTGCGCTTCGGACTGCGGTCAGTCTTGACCGAGGAAGCCGGCCTGCTGCACCTGTCGATCGCCTTCATCACCGACGTGTTCGTGGTCTTCGCAGTCGGCCTGCTGGGCGTCACCCGGCTGGAGATGTTCCTGCGCGCGAGGAAGCTGTTGACCCAGGCACGGGCTACGAAGGCGGGAGCCTAGGGTTCAGGGCTCCCGGACCGGCACGGCCCCAAGTCCCGCGGCTCCACGTATCAGCCTCTGATCAAACGTAAGCAGGGCTTCTGCTTCATCGGACTGGGCCAGGTGCAGCGCATCTGCGACGTCCAGCTTGTCCAGCCAGCCCAGAGCTATCGCAACACGGTCTGCTTCCTGCAGGGTCACTGTCGGGAGGCCGGCGAACAGACGAAGAGCCCAGGCAATCTGGCCGGGCTTGGATCCATAAGTCTTGCGAAGCACCCAGGCCGTTTCGAGGAGCACGGTTGTGGAGACCCAGATCGCCTGGTCGCGAACCAGCGCGCGGGCGCGTCCGGACTGCTCCGGATCATCACCGACGATATAGCGAACGACGATGTTAGTATCGACCGCGAGCATGACGCTCCTGGATCGCGGCATCGACGCCTGCATCCATCTCTTCCAGGGTCTTTGCAGGACCGTCGTACTTCAGGCAGCCAAACACCTGATCATCCGTTGTCGCCGGGAACAGTGGTTTGGATCTCAGCACGACGCCATCGGCTGTTTGTTCGATGGTTAATCGCGTGCCCGGCTTCCAGTTCAACTGTTCCCGCACCGCCTTGGGCAGGATCACCTGACCCTTCGTGGACAGAACCGTGCTGGACTTTGCTGCGGGGGCCATGGCGCTTTCCACGCGGTAAGACCGGAGTAAGATAGAATATGGAGCGGGCCCGTCAAGTCGTCGTCGCGGACGCGGCCTACGCCGCCTTCGCCAGCTTCGCCAGGGTGGTCAAAATCCGCTCGGCCGCGTCCAGCCGCTGGGCCGGGGTGTCCCATTCGCCCTTGATGACGATCTTCTGGTCCGGCCGCAGTTTCCAGATGATCTGGTTGGCCTGGATGAACTTCACCAGGGCCATCGGGTTGGCGAAGTGGTCGCCGCGGAAGCTGGCCACGGCGCCCTTGGGACCCACGTCGATCTTGGCGACATTGGCTTCGCGGCAGAGGCCCTTCACGGCCACGACCTTGAGCAGGCTGTCGGTTTCCGGCGGCAGCGGTCCGAAGCGGTCGATCAGTTCGGCGGCCAGGGCCTCGCGGTCCTGCGCCTGCTCGGCCTCGGACAGGCGACGGTAGAG
>JBKJII010000152.1:0-5730 GCA_046598505.1 Caulobacter sp.
CTGGGCGCAGGTGGCGGCCACGGCCTCGTCCATCACGCGCTCCACCAGCGGCAGGGCTTGGCCCTCGGCGCCGATCATGGCGTCAGCGCCCACGGCCACGTTCTCGAAATAGATCTCCGAGGCGCGGAAGCCATCGACGGTGGGGTAGTCCCTTGTGGTCACGCCCTTGGCGTCCTTGGGCACGATGAACACTGAGACGCCCTGGGCCTCCCGTTGGCCCCCGCCGGTACGGGCGGTGACGATCAGGTGGGTGGCGTAGGGCGCGCTGATCACCACCGCCTTGTGGCCGTTAATGACGTAGCCGCCGCCATCCTTCTTGGCCGTGGTCTTCAAATCGCTCCAGGTGTAGCGGCCCTGGGGTTCGGCATAGGCGAGGCTATCATCGCCTTCGCCTATGCCGAACCGCAGGGCCGCTACACCTGGTCGGACCTCAAGACCACGGCCAAGAAGGAAGGCTCCGGCTACGTCCTGAACGGCCACAAGGCGGTCGTCATCGGCGCCCCCTGGGCCACCCACCTGATCGTCACCGCCCGCACCGGCGGCGGCCAGCGCGACGCCTCGGGCGTCTCGGTGTTCATCGTCGACAAGACCGCCAAGGGCGTGGTCACCCGCGACTACCCGACGGTCGACGGACAGCGCGCCTCGGAAGTGTTCTTCGAAAACGTCTCGGTCGGCGCCGACGCGCTGATCGGCGCGGAAGGCGCGGGCCTGCCGCTGGTCGAGCGGGTGCTGGACGAGGCCACGGCCGCCAGCTGCGCCGAAGCGGTCGGCGCGATGCGCAAGCTGCACGAGGGCACCCTCGAATACGCCCGCCAGCGCAAGCAGTTCGGCGTGGCCATCGCCAGCTTCCAGGTGCTGCAGCACCGGATGGTCGACATGTTCATGAACGTCGAGCAGTCGGTCTCGATGACCTACATGGCCAATATCAAGGTCGATGACGACGCCGAGCGGGCCAAGGCCGTCAGCGCCGCCAAGGTGCAGATCGGCAAGGCCTGCAAGTTCGTCGGCCAGAACGCCATCCAGATCCACGGCGGCATGGGCATGACCGACGAACTGGCCATCGGCCACTACTTCAAGCGCGTCACGATGATCGAGGGCCTCTACGGCTCGGTCGACCATCACCTGCGTCGCTACGAAGGCCTCAGCTTCGGCAAGGCCGCCTAGGCGCCCGGGAGGGACAGACACCCCCGGTGTCTGTCCCCTGATGTGATCCGACATCGAAGGGGCGGGACTCGCGAGAGTCCCGCCCCTTTCATTTTCGCGGAACGTTGCCCGGCGCGAACGCCTTTAGGGCTATGCTCCAGCCGGCAAACACGAAGGTGGAACCCATGGCGATCGCCAAGAACACGATCTGCGTCTGGTACGACAAGGACGCCGAGGCGGCAGCCCGCTTCTACGCCGCGACCTTCCCCGACAGCACGGTTGGCGCTGTTCACCGTGCGCCCGGTGACTACCCGTCCGGCAAGCAGGGCGACGTCCTGACGGTCGAATTCACCGTCGCCGGCATCCCCTGTATCGGGCTCAACGGCGGGGACAGGTTCAAACACTCCGAGGCCTTCTCGTTCCAGATCGCCACGGACGATCAGGCAGAGACGGACCGCTACTGGAACGCCATCGTCGGCAACGGCGGCGAGGAAAGCCAGTGCGGCTGGTGCAGGGACCGCTGGGGCATCTCCTGGCAGATCACGCCGCGCGCCCTGACCGAGGCCATGGCCGCCGGCGGCGACGAAGCCAAACGCGCCTTTGCCGCCATGATGGATATGCGGAAGATCGACGTCGCCGTCATCGAGGCGGCCCGTCGCGGCTGACGGCGGTCCGGTCGCCGCACAGTTCGACGCGCGCCGCCGTTTTGGCGCGGGCGTCAGAAATCGCGGCGCTGATTCACCAATCTGAAATCGCTGTTACCTGTAATGGCCCTGCGTCAGACATTGGGACGCGGCGGTATCGTGTCCACCATGGTCCATCAACCTGCCGACGGGGCCGCCACGCGGCATGACGCGCCGAAGGAACCGACCACCACGGCCCTGACCCGGACGATGACCCTCATCGCGACCGGTGGATCGCTGCCGGTCATCCTGGACGCCATCGCGCGCTGCGTGGAAACCGAGCAGCCCGGCGTGCTGTGCAGTATCCTGCTGCTGGACGAGAGTGGCCAGCATCTGCTGTCGATCGCCGGACCCAGTCTGCCGGACTTCTACAATGACGCCATCAATGGTGTCGAAATCGGTCCGGATGTCGGCTCCTGCGGCACGGCGGCCTTCACCAACAGCTGCACGATCGTGTCGGACATCCAGACCGATCCCCTGTGGCGCAACTTCAAGGATCTGGCGGCTGAGGCGGGGCTGGCGTCCTGCTGGTCCGAGCCGATCCGGGGGCGGGACGGGCGCGTGCTCGGCACCTTCGCCATCTACCACCGCGAGATCTGCATCCCCGGCGAGGACGATTTCAGGTCCATCGAAGCAGCGGCCCATCTGGCGGCCATCGCCATCGAGCGCAAGCAATCGGAGGCGGCCCTGGCCGCCAGCGAAGCCCGCCACCGGTTGTTCGCCGACAACGCCACCGACCTGATCATGCAAAGCGATCGGGAGGGACGGATGATCTACATCTCCCCGTCGGTCGTCAGGGTGACCGGTTACCTGCCGGAGATGATCGTCGGCCGCCATATCCGCGACGTGGTCCATCCCGACGACTGGCCCGCGATGAAGGCGATCGGCGACCAGCTCTCCTGCGGGGAAATCGTCGGCGACGCGCCGCGCGTCGAATACCGGGCGCGCCACAAGGACGGGCGCTGGCTGTGGTTCGAGACCCGCACCAGCCTGATCCGCGACCCGGTGACGGGCGAAGCGACCGGGCAGCTCGATGTCGCGCGCGATGTCACGGCGCGCAAGGCGCTCGAGGTCGAACTGCGCGAACGGACCCGCGAGGCGGAGGCCGCGACCGAGGCCAAGTCCAACTTCCTCGCCAACATGAGCCATGAAATCCGCACGCCCCTGACGGCCATCCTGGGGTTCTCGGGCCTCATGAGCCGGATGGACGGTCTGCCCGGCGAGGCGATCCGACATCTGCAGCGGATCACCACTGCCGGCGAGGCCCTGCTGGCCGTGGTCAACGATGTGCTCGACTTCTCAAGGCTGGAAGCCGGACAGCTGGAACTCGATCCGCAGCCGTTCGATCCCGCCGGCGTTGTCCGCGAAACGGTCGATCTCGTGGCCGCCCAGGCGGCCGCCAAGGGCCTGCAGCTTGATGTCTTCGTCGACGATGACCTTCCGGCGATCGTGCTGGCGGACAGCGGACGTGTTCGCCAGATTCTGCTCAATCTGCTCGGCAACGCCCTGAAATTCACCCAGTCCGGCGGCGTGCGGATTGCGGTCAGTCACACTGACGCCAATGGCGGATGCCTGCGCATCGCGGTGTCCGACACAGGCCCCGGCGTGCCGGCAGACCGGCTCGACCGGCTGTTCCAGCGGTTTTCGCAGGTCGACGGCTCGATCAGCCGCCAGCATGGCGGATCGGGCTTGGGCCTGGCCATCTGCCTGGGGCTGTCGGAATTGATGGGTGGCGACATCGGCGTCGAGAGCACGGTCGGCGAAGGTTCGACCTTCTGGTTCACGGTCGGCGCACCCGTCGCTGCGGCGCCGGTGCGGCCGGCGATCGAGGAAACAGCCGGCGACATGATGGCCCCGGCCCGGCTGCTGCTGGTGGATGATGTGGCGATCAACCGCCAGCTTGTCCGCACCATCCTGGAAGTCTTCGGCCACGACATCATCGAGGCCGGCAGCGGCGCCGAGGCCATCGAGATCGCCCATCACACCGCCTTCGACCTGATCCTCATGGACGTGCAGATGCCGGGCATGGATGGCCTGGCCGCCACCCGCGCGATCCGCGCCACGGCCGAGGTGAACCAGAGGACCCCGATCCTCGCGTTCAGCGCCAACGTCTTCGCCGACCAGCTGGCCGCCTGTCGCGCCGCCGGGATGAACGACCACATCGCCAAGCCGATCAACATGGCCGACCTGGTGGCCAAGGTCGCGCTGTGGAGCGCCCAATCGCGGCCGATGGTCGAGGCGGAAGTGGCTCAGGCCTCGTAAACCGCTGAAGCCATCGTCGCCACCGCCGCCTCGATCCGGGCCCATCCGGCGCCGTCGAGCGTCAGTCCCGCAAAGGAACGGCCCTGGCCGTGGCGCAGCGCGAGCATCTGGATGCCCGCGATCAGCACGGCGTTGATCGCCGGGGCATCCAACCCTTCGGGCCGGGGCAGGGCGCCGACCCGCTGCCGCATCCAGCTCATCATCGCGGCCGAACGGGCCGCTTCCAGTGTGCGCAGCAGAGGTGTGTCCTGGGCCATGTCCCAGGCGGCCAGACCGCGCAGCACGGCGTCGCCCGCCAGGGCCTGGCCATAGGCGCGGGCCAGATCGGCGATGGCCGCGCTGTAGGTGTCGCCCGACACCGGGGGAGCCGCATCGCCAAGGGTCCAGCGAACCTCTGCCCCGAGACGCTCGACAATGCCTTCGACCCCGCCGAAGTAACGGTAAACCAGCTTGCGGTCGACGGTGGCCAGCTCGGCCACGGCCTGGATGTTGAGAGCGGCGAAGCCCCTGTCCGCCAACAGCCTGGCCGCCGCCTCGACGATGGCCCGTTCGGTGGCCCGGCGGTCGCGGGGGGCGGGGGATCCTTCCGGGCGGCTCATGGTCGACTCACGCGTGTTTGACAATGTCTCACATATGGGACATATCGCGTTGTCACACAACTGAGACATAAGACATGAGCATGATCACTCCCCCCGCCGCCCGCCGCCTCGCCGGCGCCGCGATGGCCCTATTCCCGCTCGCCGCGACAGTGCCCTACGTCCTGCTGATCGAGCGGTTCGGCTACGACGACATTCTGCGCGAGCCGCCTCTGGTGGTGCTCCGGGCCTTCCGGGACGGCGGGCCGGAACTCGTGCTCATCTGGCTCGCCTTCGCCCTGTGCGCGGTCAGCTTCCTGTGGGTCGCCGGCTGGACAGCCGAAGCGGTGAAGGCGCAGGGTGGCCGCTGGCCGCTCTGGGCGACGCTGGCGGGGGCCGGCTCGGCGATGGTCCAGGCTGTCGGCCTGTTGCGTTGGCCGTTCGCCGTGCCCGGGCTGGCCGCCACCGCGCTGGATCCAGCGGCCGACCCGGCGGCGCGGGCAGCAGCGATCGTGGTGTTCCAGACGCTCAACCAGCTGGTCGGAGTGGCGCTCGGCGAGCAACTGGGCCAGACCCTGCTGGCGGCGTGGACCTTCGCCCTGGCCGTGGCCGTGCTGCGGGGACGGTTGGCGCCGGCCATGTTCGGCTGGCTGGGCCTGGCCCTCGTCCCGCTGTGGATCCTGGGTCAGAGCGAGCTCCTGGCGACCGTGATTCCGGGGTTCCCGGTTGTCGAGGTGACTCCGATCGCCTTCATCGGCTGGCAGGTCTGGATGCTTGGACTCGGCCTGTGGTGGCTGCTCGTAAAGCCCAAAGCCTAGCGCCAAAATTAGCTAATATTATGAAGTATGAGGAGAAAGTGGATCATCAGTCTACGGAATTGATCCGAACCCGGATTAATCCTCTTGCGTCATGGAATCGCGAACCTGCAGCGCCAGCGCAAAGGCGTTTCGACCATGACGATTTCGAAGATGGACCACGCAATGCTGTCCTTTGGCTTTCTGGGCGGACTGCTGGCGCCCAGGTCGCGGACCCCCGCCGAACGCAACCCGGCGCCCAGGCCGCCAAAG
>JBKJII010000464.1:0-5015 GCA_046598505.1 Caulobacter sp.
CGCCCGGTTGTCGATCATCGACCTGGAAGGCGGCTGGCAGCCCCTGCACGCCGCCGGCTCGACGATCATCGGCAACGGCGAGATCTACAACTACCTGGAACTGGCCGAGGAGTTTCAGCTGGGGCCGAAACTGGCCACCGGCTCGGACTTCGAACCCCTGCTGCATCTGTACGCCCAGGAGGGCGAGAAGGCCTTCGAGCGGCTGCGGGGGATGTACGCGTTCTGCCTGATCGGCTGCGACGGGCGGACCTGGCTGGTGCGCGACGGGTTCGGGATCAAGCCGCTGTATTGGGAGGATGAGTGCGGGAGCAATGCTGGTGCGTTTCGGTTTGCCTCCGAGGTTTGCGCGCTTTCGCCAAGCGGCGCGGCGACAATCGTCCCGTCCATTGCCCGCGAGGTCCTATCGCTCGGCTACGGAGTCGGCGAGAGCGCGCAAAAGCGCGGCGACAGCCAGCGCCTTCAGCCCAACGAGGTTGCCCTCTTTCAAGGGGGACGGCTCGTCAAATCCACAATTCACCGGCCACCCTCATTCGTATCCGCACCGCTGGTAGAAGGTGACGAAGGGACGCTGCTCGCTCGCCTCGATGCGGTCTTGGAAGACAGTGTCGTTGTCCACCAACGATCAGATGTACCCTATGGCCTGTTCCTGTCCGGCGGCATCGACAGCTCCGCAATCGCCACCCTCATGAGCCGGCTGAACGAACGGCCGGTCACCGCCTACACCTGCGGCTTCGATGTGCCCGAAGCGCGCGATGAACGCGGACAGGCCGAGCGGGTGGCCCGTGCGCTGAACCTCGACTGGCGTGAGACTACCTTCGGCGAGGCGGATTTCTGGCGCATCGCGCCGCAGGTGGCGAACTTCCTCGACGATCCGACCACCGACTACGCCTGCCTGCCCACCTACAAACTCGCCGAGGCTGCCAAGGGGACGCTGACCGTCGTCCTCTCCGGCGAGGGCGGCGACGAGCTGTTCGGCGGCTACGGCCGCTACCGCCGGGCGCTGCGGCCAAGCTGGCTGGGCGGGCGCGCCGCCGAGCCCCAAGTCGACAACCCGTTCATCAAGGAATTTGCAGGCGACCCAATCGATCATTGGCGCGCCTTCGCCGATACAGTCCCTGCGACGCTGTCCCCCCTTCAGCGCGCTCAGTATGCCGATATACGCACCTGGCTGCCAAACGACCTGCTGCTGAAGCTCGACCGGATGCTGATGGCCCACGGCCTCGAAGGTCGCACGCCGTTCCTCGACAAGGAGGTCGCGGCCTTCGCGTTCAACCTGCCGGACCGGATGAAGGTGCGCGGCAAGTACGGGAAATACATCCTGCGCAAGTGGCTGGAGCGGCACTGCCCGGCCGCCGAGCCCTGGGCGAAGAAGAAGGGCTTCACCGTGCCGGTGGCCAGCTGGATCGCCCCCCGCGCCGGCGACCTGGGCCCGCGCATCGCCGATGTGAAGGCCGTGGCCGAGGTCTGTGATCTGGACGCCGTACGGGCGGTGTTCACCGACCCGGCCCAGGCGCACAATCGCTGGCCGCTGATGTTCTTCGCCCTGTGGTCTCGCATCCATCTCGAAGGCGAGACCCCGGAGGCCGCCCTGGCCTCGTTGCTCGGCAACACCTGAGGAGTTCCGTCATGCGCCCCGCCCCGCTCGCCCTCACCGCCCTGCTTCTCGCCGCCTGTGGCGGACAGCCGTCGGGCGCCCAGCCCGTCGCGGGCCAGCCGCTGGAGACCCGTCCGCCGAACGCCGAGGGCCAGACCCCCGCCTTCCCCGGCCAGACCCGCGCGCCCCTGGTCTCGGCGAATGTCAGTTTCAAGGTCGAGACGGTCGCCACGGGGCTCGACCATCCCTGGGCCATGGCCTGGCTGCCCGACGGGCGGATGCTGGTCACCGAGCGGCCCGGGCGGCTGCGGATCGTGGCCGAGGACGGAACGCTGTCGGCGCCCCTCGCCGGTCTGCCCCGGGTAGACGCACGGGGCCAGGGCGGGCTGCTCGACGTGGCCCTGTCGCCGACCTTCGCCGAAGACGGGCTGATCTACTGCAGTTATGCGGAACCGCGCGAAGGCGGCAACGGCACGGCGGTGGCGCGCGGCAAACTGGTCAGCGGAGCCTCGCCCAGGATCGAGGCGGTGCAGGTGATCTGGCGCATGCAACCGACCCTCGACTCGACCATGCACTTCGGCGGCCGCCTCGCCTTTTCGCCGGACGGCTTCCTGTTCATCACCACCGGCGAGCGCTCGATCCTGCCCGGCCGCGCGCAGGCGCAGGACCTGAGCTCGGCCCTGGGCAAGGTCATTCGCGTTTATCCGAACGGCGCCATTCCGCTGGAGAACCCTTTCTCCGCCGTGTCCCCGGCGATCAAGTCGATCTGGACTTCCGGCCACCGCAACCTGCAGGCCGCCGCGATCAACCCCTGGACCGGACAGCTGTGGACCGTCGAACACGGGGCCAGGGGCGGTGATGAGCTGAACATCCCCCGGCGGGGCAAGGACTACGGCTGGCCGACCATCACCTATGGCCAGGAGTATTCCGGCCAGCCCATCGGCGACGGGATCACCGCAAAGCCGGGGATGGAGCAGCCGGTCTACTACTGGGACCCGGTCATCGCGCCCTCGGGCATGGCCTTCTATGACGCGGCGCTGTTCCCCGCCTGGAAGGGCAGCCTGTTCATCGGCGGGCTGTCGAGCAAGAAGCTGGTCCGGCTGACGCTCGACGGCGACAGGGTCGTCGGCGAGGAGTGGCTGCTGCAGGACCTGAAACAGCGCATCCGCGACGTACGGGTGGGCCCGGACGGGGCGGTCTACGTGGCGACCGACGATGCGGACGGCAAGGTGTTGCGGCTGGTTCCGAAGGGGTAGAATCCTCTCCGCGTAGCGGGGAGGGGGACCGCCGGAGGCGGTGGAGGGGGCAGCGCGGATGCGAGCGGCTCGATCCTGATTTCCGGTCTGTCCGGCCCGGCCGGCTCAGCCCCTCCACCACGCTCCGCATGGTCCCCCTCCCCGCTACGCGGAGAGGATTGCGGCCACTTCCTCCCCCAACGCCAGGGACGACGTGAGCCCCGGGCTCTCGATGCCGAACATGGCGACCAGGCCCGGAATGCCATGAACCGCTTCACCATCCAGACGAAAGTCCGGCTGGGGTTCGTTCGGGCCGTGGATCTTGGGGCGCAGGCCGGCGTAGTCGGGGCTGAGGTGGTCTTCCGGCACAGCGGGCCAGAACTTTCGGACATAGGCGGCGAAGGCGGCGGCCTTGGCCGGGTCGACCGAGTAATCCTCGGTCTCGACGAACTCCAGATCAGGGCCGAACACGGCCTGACCGCCGAGGTCCTTGCGATAATGGGTGCCGAGCGCGCCGTGGATCGGCGGCGGGTAGATCAGGTGCTCGAACGGCGCCTTGCCCTGCAGCCGGAAGTAGACGCCCTTGCCGAAATGGCGGGCGGGAATCTGGTCGGCCGGGAAGCCCTCGATCAGGGCCGCGACCGTCTGGGCGCCGAGGCCGGCGGCCGTCACCAGAAGCCGCACCGTCAATGTCGTCGGCGCCTCGCCGCCGGCCTGCACGCTGAAGCCGCCGTCCGGCAGCGGCGTCGCCCCCTCGAAGGGGGTCGCCAGCACGACCGCGCCGCTGGCCGCCTCGATCTCGCCGACCAGCGCGGCCATGTAGCCGTGGCTGTCAAACACGCCGCTCTCGGGCGACAGCAGGGCCATCTCGCACCTGAGGCCCGGCTCCATGGCCATGGCCTCGGCCCCGGTCAGCCGCTGCATGCCCTCGACGTCGTTGATCCGCGCCTGTTCGAGGATGGCGTCGAGGTGCTCGACCTCGGCGGCGCCGTTGGCCACGACCAGCTTGCCGCACTTGCGATAGTCGACGTGGTGTTTGTCGAGGAAGGCATAGAGCAGCCGGCGACCCTGGACGCAGAACCGCGCCTTGAGTGAGCCGGTCGGGTAGTAGAGCCCTGCGTGGACGACCTCGGAGTTACGCGAGGAGACGCCCTGGCCGATGGCCTTCTCCTTCTCCAGCACGACGACGGACAGGCCGCGCTGCGACAGGGCGTAGCCCGTGGCCAGGCCCACGGCGCCGGCGCCGACAACCATCACATCGAAGTCGAATTCGCTCATGTCCAAGGCGTAGACCAGCGCGGCCGGTCAGGCCAAGCTGTGATTTCCACAGTTCGCGAGAGACCCATGGCCTTCGACATCGCGACCCCACAGCGGCCCACCGGCGCCAGCGAGGCGGCCCTCGACCTCTACGAGACCGTGCTGGCCGGACATCAGTGCTTCATCGGCGAGCCGGTGCGCGGTTTGCGCGCGGCGCTGGCCGACAGTCCCGACTTCGTCATGGCCCGGGTGTTCCTCGGCTATCTGCACGCGGCGGGGACGGACGCGGCGCCGCTGCCGGTGGCGCTGGACTGCCATGCCAGGGCGCTGGCGCTGCCGGCCAACGACCGCGAAGTCGGGCATGTGACCGCGCTGGGCCGCATGGCGCGCGGCGAGATCGCGGCGGCGGCGAAGGTACTGGCCGATGTTTCGGCGCGGTATCCCCGCGACGCCCTGGCGCTGCAGATCGGCCAGCTGCTGGACTTCCTGCAGGGGGACGCGCGGATGCTGCGCGACCGGATCGGGGCCGCCCTGCCCCACTGGGACGAGACCATGCCCGGCTATCACGCCGTGCTGGGCCTGCACGCGTTCGGGCTGGAGGAGACCGGCCACTACTCCGCCGCCGAGGCGACCGGGCGGCGGGCCATCGCGCTCGAGCCGCGCAACGGCTGGGCGCAGCATGCCGTGGCCCACGTGCTGGAGATGCAGGACCGCCGCGAAGAGGGCGTGGCCTGGATGCGCGACGACCTCGCCCGCTGGACCGGCGACAGCTATTTCCAGGTGCACAACTGGTGGCATCTGGCGCTGTTTCATCTGGGGCTGGGGGACACCGACGCGGTGCTGGCGCTGTACGATGACCCGATCCGGGGCGCCCGGTCGGAGCTGGCCTATGACATGGTCGACGCCTCGGCGCTGTTGTGGCGGCTGCA
>JBKJII010000004.1:0-1898 GCA_046598505.1 Caulobacter sp.
GCCCTTCTCTTAGCTCAAAGCCCCGAAGGGCCGAAGCCCGTCCTAGAGCGGGACCCGATTTGATGGAATCAAATCGGCCGCTCTAGCGTCTTTATGGTCGCGCGTTTGATCCGATAACCGGTTCCCACTTATCGGAACGCGCTCTAGGTGCGCCGGCCGCGGCGGTGGTCAACCGTATTTCGCCGCGAAGGCCTCATCGCTCATGGTGATGTAGATGATCGCTTCCACCAGCGAGATGATCGCCGGGATGAAGGTCCAGCAGAACACCAGGTAGACGATCCCCCAGCCCACGCGGCCGAGGTAGAACTTGTGGATGCCCAGACCGCCGAGGAAGAAGGCGAACAGGAAGGCCGCCAGCTTGCTTTTTCCGCTCGGGGTCATGACCAGGCCGCTCGACATGGCGCTGGTCTGACGCACGCCGCACTTGGGGCAGATTTCGGCCCTGGCCTTGATGATCGATCCGCATTCCGTGCAGAATTTCTCATCGACGCCTTTGGTCGGCGTCGCCGCCACGTCCGCAGATTCCGACATCTAGCCCCCGCTCAAAAGTCCCGGTGAAACTGATAACACCGGGATTCCGGAGCGGCAAACGCGTCGCTTCAGGCGACCGTCGCCGCCGCAGCAGGGGCCGGGCCGTAGCGGTTCTCGCCGGGCTGGCCCTTCGAGAGGCCGACCCACAGCAGGAAACTGACGCCGATGGCGAAGGCGGCCAGGAGCGCCAGGATCATGCCGCCCACACCGGCCATCACAGCCGCCATGATCTGTGATTCATCGGCGTCCGCGATGCCCGCCATGATCGCCGGACCGGCGACCATGACGATGCCTCCGACGACCAGAACCGTGCAGATCAGGATCGGCCAGATCTGCAGGAAGCCGCTGCGACCCATGTCGTGCAGTCGTTTCGAAAAGACGCAGACCGAGCAGTAGAGGGTCACCAGGCCCAGCAGCTGCCCGATGATGGGCAGGAAATGGATCACCATGTTGGCCCCGAACAGCGCCAGCCAGCCGATCCAGAAGGCCGACTGGCCGATGCGGCCCTCCGGCGAAAAGAACAGCGTCTTCCAGTCCATGTGAGTCGCTCCCAGCCCTTTCGGAGACGGTAGACCCGTGTTCGCCGAAGGGGCAAGGGGGCGCACGATGAGGATTTTGTCATGTCCTTTCATGAGGTTCGACTGCCTGCGCGGCTGGCATTCGGGTCCACCGGCGGGGTCGAGCGGCGCACCGAGGTGGTGACCCTGGCGTCCGGGTTCGAGCGGCGCTCTACGCCCTGGGCGCAGGGGCGGCGGCGCTATCTGATCGGGGCCGGGGTGCGGTCGCTGGATGACGCCGCGGCGCTGGTGGCCTTCTTCGAGGCGCGGCGCGGCCGGCTGCACGGGTTCCGCTTTCGCGACTTCGCCGACTTCAAGTCCTGCGCGCCGTCCGGCGTGATCGGGCCGATGGATCAGGCGCTGGGGGCGGGCGACGGGGCGGCGAGCGTGTTCGCACTGGCCAAGGCCTATGGCGATCTGGCGCGGCCCATCGTCAAGCCGGTGGCGGGGACGGTGCGGGTGGCGATCGACGGGACGGAGACCATGACGTTCGAGGTCGATCTCGCGACCGGCCAGGTGACGTTTGACGCGCCGCCGGACGAGGGCGCCGTGCTGACCGCCGGGTTCGAGTTCGACACGCCCGTGCGGTTCGATGCCGACCGGATCGACGTGACCCTGGAAAGCTTTGAGGCCGGCCGCGTCGTGGCTGCGCCGCTGATCGAGTTGCGGGTCTGAACCATGAAAACGCTACCCCCCGCCCTGGTCGCCCGGATCGAGTCCGGCGCGGCGACGCTGGCGCATGTCTGGCTGCTGACGCGGCGAGACGCGGTGAGGCTGGGCTTCACCGACCATGACCGCGACCTCGAGCAG
>JBKJII010000166.1:0-8187 GCA_046598505.1 Caulobacter sp.
GCGGTGGCGGGTCAGGCGGCTCGCACGAGCGCTGGCGGCGACCAGGACCTTCAGCAGGTCCACCGGGCCAATGGCCTTGAGCCGGATTGGCGACGAGGCGCCGGCAAGGGATGCCGATGAGCCGCCCGGCCGCTTGCCAGTGAACAGCGTCAGCCCGCCGACGCGGGTCGCCCGCAGCAGCACCTGGCCGATGTCGTTCTTGTAGATGACGTCGCCGCGCGGCCCGATCTGTGGCTGCAGAACCCACACTTCGGGGCTGTTCTCGAAGCGGAGGAGCGTCCGTTCGTTGGTGCGGTCGAGGATGAAACCTTCGCCGGTCTCGGAGACGTAGCGGGCGACAGCGGGCGGCGCCTGCGGCCGGCCGTCGCCGTGGCGGTCACCGAACAGGAAGTCCTTCAGCGAGGCGTCCTGCGCCACAGCCGGCGCCGCTGCGCCGATGCACAGCAACGTCAGCGTCGCCGCGGCAAGCGCCGCAGCTGCAGGAACCCGGAATTCGGTACGCGCCATTCCCTCAGTCCTGCACGCCGACTGGGGCGATTCTTGGACGGGTTCGGCGAAGGGGGCAAGCAGAGGGGGACACGCCCTGAAGTGCATGTCCCCGTGCACGGTCAGCTGGCCAGGTACTGGCCGCCGTTCAGGGTGAAGGTCGCGCCGGTGACGAAGCCCGCGCGCTCGCCGGCCAGGTAGGAAACCATGTCGGCGATCTCCTCGCCCTTGCCGAGGCGGCCGACGGGGATGCCCGCGACGATGCCGGCCAGCACGTTTTCCGGCACGCCGGCGACCATGTCGGTGTCGATATAGCCCGGGCAGATCACGTTGACGGTGATACCCTTCTTGGCGTTCTCGAGCGCCAGCGCCTTGGTGAAGCCGATCAGGCCTGCCTTGGCGGCCGAGTAGTTGGTCTGGCCGACCTGGCCCTTCTGGCCGTTGATGGAGCTGATGTTGATGGCCCGGCCCCAGTTGCGCTCACGCATGCCTTCGATGACCGGACGGGTCATGTTGAAGGCGCTGTCCATGTTCACGCGGATGACCTCGCCCCACTGTTCGTAGGACATCTTGTGAAAGAAGCCGTCGCGCGTGATGCCGGCGTTGTTGACCAGCACGTCGATCGGGCCGAGCGCGTCTTCGACGTCCTTCACGGCGCGGGCGCAGTCCTCGAAGTGGCCGACATTGCCCTTCACGACCATCACGCCCAGTTCCCTGGCGGTGGCGGCGGCAGCTTCCTCGTTGCCCGAATAGCCGGCGGCGACCTTCATGCCGTCGGCCTTCAGCCGCTCGACGATCGCCTTGCCGATGCCCCGGGTCCCGCCCGTGACGAATGCAACCCTGCTCATGCGCTTCTTCCCTGTTTTTTGTCGGCCGCCGACCTTTCCGGCCGGCGGAGTTTTCTGTTGGCTAGACGGCTTCGACGCACATGGCCACGCCCATGCCGCCGCCGACACAGAGGGTCGCGGCGCCCTTCTTCGCGCCGGACCGCTTCATCTCGTGGAGCAGGGTGGTGAGGATGCGCGCGCCGGAGGCGCCGATCGGGTGGCCGATGGCGATGGCGCCGCCGTTGACGTTGGTCTTGGCCGGGTCGAGGCCCAGCTCGCGGACGACCGACAGCGACTGGGCCGCGAAGGCTTCGTTGGATTCAATGAGGTCGAGATCGGCGACGGTCCAGCCGGCCTTGTCGAGCGCCTTCTTCATCGCCGGGATCGGGCCGGTGCCCATGATTTCCGGCTCGACGCCGGCGCTGGCCCAGGAGGCGATGCGCGCCAGCGGCGTCAGGCCACGCTTCTTCGCTTCATCGGCGCTCATCAGCACCAGGGCCGCGGCGCCGTCGTTGAGGCCGGATGCGTTGGCGGCGGTGACCGAGCCGTCCTTGGTGAAGGCGGGGCGCAGGCCGGCCAGGCTTTCGTAGGTCGCGCCGTGGCGGATGTATTCGTCCTGATCGACCACCGTGTCGCCCTTGCGGCCCTTGATGGTCACAGGGGCGATCTCACCGGCGAACTTGCCGGCCTTCTGGGCGGCTTCGGCGCGGTTCTGCGAGGTGACGGCGAAGCGATCCTGGTCTTCGCGGGTGATCTGCCAGCGGACAGCAATGTTCTCGGCCGTCTGACCCATGTGATAGCCGTGGAAGGCGTCCCACAGGCCGTCCTTGATCATGGTGTCGACGAAGCCGAGGTCGCCCATCTTCTGGCCGTTGCGGATGTTGGCCGCGTGTGGCGACTGGCTCATGCTTTCCTGGCCGCCGACGACGACGATATTGACCGAGCCGTCGGCGATCTGCTGGGCGCCCAGGGCCACCGCGCGCAGGCCGGAGCCGCACAGCTGGTTCAGGCTCCAGGCCGGGCTTTCGGCGGGGATGCCGGCGTTCATCGCGGCCTGGCGGGCAGGGCCCTGGCCGGCGCCGGCCTGCAGCACCTGGCCCATGATGACTTCGTCGACGTCAGAGGCGGCGATGCCCGCCCGCTCGACGGCGGCCTGGATGGCGATCTTGCCCAGCTCATGAGCGGGCAGGCTGGCCAGGGCCCCGTTGAACGACCCTACGGGGGTGCGGGCAGCCGAAACGATTACGATGTCGGTCATGGCAGTTTCTCCGTCGTTCCCTGCGCGGCGACCCGGCGGTTACGAGCCCGGAGCGCTCAATTTTCTGTTGCGAGGCCGCACCTTGCATAGACGACCGCTGTTCGTCACGCGCTCATTTTGCAGCGCAATATGCTGCGCAGCAAAACGACCCTTCCGTCATGCCTTTGCATTCGCGATAGTGCGGTGCGAAAAGGCGCGGGAAAGCGCTCTTCAGGGAATGGAAATGTCCGAGAAGCCCCAGTCCGGCGAAAATGCCGCCGGAGAGAAAAACGGCGCCGATCGCGTCGTCATCAAGAAATACGCGAACCGTCGCCTCTACAACACGGCGTCCAGTTCGTACGTCACGCTCGAACATCTGTCGGACATGGTGAAGGAGGGCGTCGACTTCGTGGTCTATGACGCCAAGACCGGCGAGGACATCACCCGCCCCGTCCTGACCCAGATTATCTTTGAGGAAGAGAACCGCGGCGGCGGCCAGAACCTGCTGCCGATTCAGTTCCTGCGCCAGCTGATCGGCTTCTACGGCGGACAGATGCAAGCCTTTGTGCCGAGCTTCCTGGAAATGAGCCTGGCCAACTTCGCCAAGCAGCAGGAACAGTTCCGCGGCCAGTTCGGAGCGATCACGCCGGGCGCCGGTCTGTCGGCCGCGGGCCTGGGCGCCTATGAGGAACAGGTTCGTCAGAACATGGCGCTGTTCGACCGGGCGATGAAGATGTTCTCGCCGTTCGGCGGCTACGGGAACCGTCAGGAGGAAGGCGAGGCGCCGGCCAAGGCGGCCGAGGCTCCGGCGGCCGGGGGCGACGAAGCGCTGACGGACCTCAAACGGCAGATGGCGGCCATGCAGGCCCAGCTCGAGAAGCTCGCCTCCAAGGGCTGACGGCTTGTTTACGATCGTCGGTCTAGGCTGGAGCCATGACCGGTCCCGTTGACCCCGTGCGCCCGTTCGAACGCCGCCAGACGCGCCGGCGCGTGGAGGATGGATCGCGTCCTGCCGCGGCAGACGGGGGAACGAATCTGCCGGCCATTATCGAGACGGCGCATGCGGAGGAGATCGCTGATCCGCCGCGGGCCGAGGGCTACTCGACATTTGCGGCCCAGATGTACGGCCAGACCGGCCAGCGTCGCGGCCTGCGCGGGGGCCAGCCGGTGATTGACCAGGCCCGGGCGGCCTATCTCGAGACGGAATTCTCAGGGCCGGATGATCGTCGTCCGCCCAAGGGTCTGCTCAAGAAGACCGAGATCTAGGGTTTCCGCTTTCCGAGTTCCGACTCCAGCGCCGCCACGCGTTGTTCCAGCGCGGCGATGCGCGAAAGCGGGTCCGCGCCGGGCGTGGGTGTTGAGATACCCGCCCTGTTCGCGACCTCAGCGCCGCTGACGCCCAGCAGTTCGGCGAAAGCCGCCACCTCCCGCATCGACAGTTCCCGCTGGTCCTTCCAGACGAGAACGAGGTCAGCGTCGCTCAGGCCGGCGACGGCCGCCAGCACGCCGCGCGTCAGGCCGCGCTCGGCGAGGCGGGCGTCAAACCAGGACTGATCGAAGAACAGGGCCATGAGCGGTCAAACTGGCGCGGCTCTTGCTTAACCAGGGGTGAATCACTGCTGGAGTCGCGCCCGTGTCCCTGTTCGCCATCCGCCTTCTGGACGTCGCCGTCGTCACGTTCATCTTCACTGTCCTCACCTGAGGCCGTACTGGTCAGTGGCCGTCGATGCCGCCGGCCAGATCGATGTCACGGCGGGCCGCCACGATGGTGACGATGAAGCCGGCGAGCACGTCAAGCAGGACCATCACCGTCAACAGGAAGAAGGTCGAGGTCGCAAAAGCCGGCGCCAGCAGGAATTCCACCAGGCAGACGATAAACAGGATCATCGACAGCGAGTGATTGATGATCGCGATCCGCCGACTGGTGGTCGATTTCAGCAGCTCGATGAACAGCACCACCAGGGAGCCGGCGAGGATCAGGTCCGACAGGCTGACGGGCCAGGGCGAGCCTGAGGTCATGGAAACGGTGAACAGCGGATCGGTGAAACGGCCGCTGGCGACCTGCGAGCCGAAACCGCCCTGCAGCGTCAGCGCAACGAGATTATAGACCAGGACTGGCAGGGCCAGCAGCGGGAACGCGGCGAACATGGGCAGATCTCCCCCAATCCGGAATACCCCGGTTCGCCACGGTTAACGCCTTTCGGCCGTGGGGTGAAGCGCGCTCGCCTCAGCGGGGCGTCGGCAGGGGCTGCTCGGGCGCGTTCAGGATCGCTTCCTTCTCCGCGATGATGCGGTCGAGCTTCTCGATCTGGCGCTTCTCGTAAAGCAGATAGCCAATGAGCGGGAACCCTATCAGGGCGAAAGCGACAAAGAGCATCGGATCAAAGGTCTGCATACCGCTCTCCTTTCGGCACAAGATAAAGCGCCACGGAGGCGCAAACCAGTCCGAAGGTCAGAGCAATCATCTGACCAACGCCGAACGGCGCACCGCGCAGAATCGCATCTGCAACAGGCACTCCCGATGAGCCATACGCTGCCGTGGTGAGCATCTGCACGCCGAGTCGCATTCTGTAGGCGGAATTTCGCCGCGCGCGCCGATCAATTTCCGCCAAGACCATCACGGAACATAACCGGAACAATCAAAGATTGTCAAGACTCGTCAGCACCGCCAGGGTTGCGGGCGCGGGTCTGCAGCCACATCACGCCGAGCAGGTCGCTGACCGAGGCCTTGAGCCGCCCGAAGTTGGTGTATTTCGACACGCCCGACTCACGGTGACGGTGATTCACCGGCTGAAAGCCGATCGCGTAGCCCTCGCGGATCATCAGCGCCGGCAGGTAGCGGTGGATGTGATCAAAGTAGGGCAGGCGCAGGAATGCGTCGCGGCGGAAGGCTTTCAGGCCACAGCCCGTGTCCGTTGCGCCGTCCTTGAGCAGCCAGTTACGCACGCCGTTGCCGAAGCGCGAGGCGATCTTCTTGGCCGCGCTGTCCTGTCGCTTTACCCGCTCGCCGCCGATCATCGCCAGCGTGTCCGGCCCGGCCTTGAGGGCCTGGGCGAGGCGCGGGGCGTCGGCGGGATCGTTCTGACCGTCGCCGTCGAGGGTGATCACGATCGGCGCGCGGGCGGCCATGATGCCGGTGCGGATCGAGCGGCTCTGGCCGGCGTTCTTGCGGTGCGACAGGACCCGCAGCATCGGCAACTCGGCCTTCAGCGCCACCAGCAGGGCGCGGGTGTCGTCGCGGCTGGCGTCATTGACGAACACCATCTCGAAGTTCGTGCCCTTGAAGGCGGCGGCGATCTCGCGGGCCAGGGTCGGGGCAGCGCCGCCTTCGTCGAACACCGGCACCACGACGGAGAAGTCGGGTGTCGCGGCGGCGGGCGCGGCGGCGGCCTTCGGCGCGGTCCTGGCGGCGACTTTCACGGGGCCCTTCATCGGGGCTTTCGGGGCAGTGGCGGCCTTGGCGTGCGGCGCGGGAGTCTTTTCGGTCATGGCCCCCTATAGCCGAAAAGACGGCGGATGGGAGGATCGTGCTATCAACGGTTCCATGACGCTCGAATCCCGTCTCGACCAATGGAGCCGCGGCTGGCGCGGTCCGTTGCTGGCCGCCCTGGTGGCGATGATCTCCGGCCTGCCGGGCCTGATGGCGGTGCCGCCGCTGGACCGGGACGAGTCCCGCTTCGCCCAGGCCACGGCCCAGATGCTCGAGAGCGACGACTACGTCTCGATCAATTTCCAGGCCCAGCCGCGCGACAAGAAGCCGGTCGGCATCCACTGGCTGCAGGCGATCAGCGTCGCGGCGCTGTCCGACGCCGCTGACCGGGACATCTGGCCCTACCGTATTCCCTCGCTGCTGGGCGCCATGCTGGCGGCGGCGGCTTGCGCCTGGGGCGCGGCGGCCTTCTTCGGGCCGAGAGCGGGGTTGCTGGCCGGGGCAATGATGGGGGCCAGCTTCCTGCTGTCGACCGAGGCCGGTATCGCCAAGACCGACGCCGTGCTGGCCGGGGCCACGACGCTGGCGCTGGCCGCGATGGGACGGATCTGGTTCGCGGCGCGCGGCGGCCCGCCGGTCGGCTGGAAGACGAAGCTGCTGTTCTGGCTGGCCATCGGCGTTGCGGCGCTGGTCAAGGGGCCGGTCGGGCCGCTGGTGGCGCTGATCACCGGGCTGGCCTTGTGGGCGTCCGAGCGCAAGATCGACTGGGCGAAATCCCTCGGCTGGAGCTGGGGGCTGCTGCTGGTTCTGGCCATTGTCGGGCCCTGGGCCTGGGCTATCACGGTCGCCAGCGACGGGGCTTTCTGGGGCGCAGCGATCGGCGGCGACCTGGCGCCGAAGCTGGTCGGCGGGCACGAGCGGCACGGCGGCCTGCCGGGCTATCACCTGCTGTTGTCGCCAATGTTGACCTTCCCGGGGAGCTTGCTGCTGCCGGCCGGACTGATCCTCGCCTGGAAGGCGCGGACCGAGCCGGGAGTGCGCTTTGCGCTGTGCTGGCTGATCCCGACCTGGCTCATGTTCGAGCTGCTGCCGACCAAGCTGGCCCACTACAGTCTGCCCGCGCACGGCGCGCTGTTCATGCTGATGGCCGCGGCCCTGCGCGAACCGCTGGGCAGGGCCGGCCGGATCGCCGGCGCGGCGACGCTCGGCTTTGCGAGCCTGGTCTTCGCGGCATTCAGCATCGCGGGCCTCGCCGAGTACGGCGACAGCAGCGATCTGACCTGGGCGGCGATCACGGTCGCGCTGTTCATCGCCACGGCGGTGACAGGCGGGGTGCTCATCTTCCGCAAGGCGGCCGGTACGGCGCTGGTCGCCGCCGGGGTGCTGGGCGTGCTGGCCCATGCCGTGTTCTTCGGCCAGCTTGCCCCACGCCTCGAGCCCCTGTGGGTGTCGCAGCGGCTGGCCATGGCCATGGAGAGCACCGGCCTCGCGCCCCGCGCCGGCGTCGTCCCCGGACCCGTGGAGGTGGCCGGCTATGCCGAGCCCAGCCTGGTCTTCGCGCTGGGCACCGACACGGGTCTGGGCGGTGCAAAGGAGGCGGCCCAGGCGATCGCTGACGGGCGTCCGGCCATCGTCGACCGCAAGGAGAGGCCGGCCTTCCTCGCCGCGCTGAGGGCCGCCGGCTTGTCCCCGCGACCTGCCGGGACCATCTCAGGTGTCGACTATTCGAACGGTCACGACATGACACTCACCCTCTATCGCGGCGAACCGCAGCCAGAACCCGTCCAGCAGGTCGCGCCGTGAGCCGCCGGATCGACATCGTCGAGGTCGGCGCCCGCGACGGCCTGCAGAACGAGAAGACGGTCCTCGACGTCGGCCAGAAGCTCGCGCTGATCAGCCGGCTCGAAGCGGCCGGCGTGCGCCGCCAGGAAGTGGTCAGCTTCGTCAATCCCGCCCGGGTGCCGCAGATGGCCGGGGCGGAGGAGATCATGGCCGCCCTGCCGCATGACGACACCCGCTCGCGCATCGGCCTGGTGCTGAACATGCGCGGCTGGGACCGTTGCCTGGCGGCCAGGTGCGACGAAGCCAATGTCGTGGTCTGCGCCAGCGACGGCTTCGGCATCCGCAACCAGGGCGCCTCGGTGACCGAGCAGATCGCGACGATGACCGCCATTGCCGCACGCAGGCATTCCGAGGGCGGTCCGCCG
>JBKJII010000177.1:0-2112 GCA_046598505.1 Caulobacter sp.
CTCGGCGGCAGGTCCCCCGCCCCGGCCGACCGAGCCGCCCCGGCCATGGAAGATGCGCAGGCCGACGCCCAGTTCGTCGCAGACCGCCGCCAGCGCCGACGCCGCCCGCGCAACGCCGCGCCGTGAAGCGACATAGCCGCCGTCCTTGTTGGAGTCCGAGTAGCCGACCATCACTTCCTGGACCGGCCGGTCGCCCAGCATCGACCGGGCCAGCGGCAGGTCGAGCCATTGGCGCAGGACGGCCGGGCCGTTGTCTAGATCCTCGATGGTCTCGAACAGCGGCGACACCCGCACATGCGCCCTTGGCTCCGCGCCGCCCCGGACCAGCCCCACCTGGGCCAGCAGAACCAGCGGTTCCAGGATGTCCGACAGCGTCGCCGTCTTGGACACGACGTAGGCGCCGATGCTCGCCGAGCCATAGAGCGTCACCGCCTCGGCCGCAGCCTCGAGGGTCGCCAGCTCGCGCATGGTCTCCTCGCTGTAGTCGGCGAACGGCGAGCGCAGCGGGCGCTGATGGGCCATTTCGCCGAGCAGCAGCGCGACCCGGGCGTCCTCGTCGAGCGCCAGATAGTCGATGTCCTGACCGGATCGCGTAACCAGTTCGGCGACCAGCCGTTCATGGACGTCGGCGTTCTGACGCATGTCGATGGCCAGCAGATGGAAGCCGCAGACCCGCGCCACCTGCAGCAGCGTCGTCAGGCGCGGCCCGATCAGCCGTGTGCCGCCATAGCGAACGAGCGACTCCCGGACCGTCTCGAGGTCGGCCACGAAGGCCGCGGGGCCGTCGTAGGCCGGCGCAGCCGGGGCGTCCGTGGCGAAAGCGACCATGGCGCCGGTCAGCTTGATCGAGGTCGCGCAAAGCCGGTCGAAGACCAGCTCGAGCGCCAGGCGATAGGGCTCGTCGGCGCGGTGGGCCGAGGCATTGTCGGAGGTCCGCGCCAGATCGAGAAGCGCCTGTGACGCGCCCTCATAGGCGTCGGAGATGGCCAGGTCCGACCACAGACGGCGCACCTCGGCGGCATAGACGTCGAGGATCACCCGCGCCTGCGAGCTCAGCGCTAGGCGGAGAGTCTCGCCGGTGACGCCGGGGTGGCCGTCACGATCCCCGCCCAGCCAGCTGCCCAGCTTGAGCATCGGCGGCACGTCGCCGCCCTCGCCGATCGTGTCGCTCCAGTTTTCATAGAGGTCGATCAGCGCCGGCAGCATCGAGGTGCGCACGATCGACAGGGCGTTGCGGATCTCGTCCCGCACGGTGATTTTTTCCGGTCGGTGCAGGCGCGTGCGCCAGAGCAGCGCCACCTCGCGGAACAGGCCTTCGCGGATCCGGTTGTCGAGGTCCGGCGGCAGATGGTGGCGGCGCAACGACATCAGCCGCGAGATCTCCGCCTCGCGGTCGACCAGCGCCCGGCGGCGAACCTCGGTGGGGTGGGCGGTCAGCACCGGCACAACGTTCAGGTCGGCCAGGGCGTCGGCGGTCAGGTCCAGAGAAGCCAGCGCCGCCGCGACCGTGCGGGCGGCGCCGCCCTGCCCTTCGTCCTCCGCCTGGCGGCGGCGTCCGGCGACGTCCTCGCCGATGTTGGCCAGCATCGAATGGCAGGCGAAGGCCCGGGCCAGCAGCATGCCCTCGTCAGGCGTCACGGCGTTGAACAGGAAGCCCAGGTGCGGGGCATCGCCCCCCTCGGCGGCGGCCTTGCGCGCACTGGCCACCAGCGACGCAGCGTCATCCCCGTCGAGATAGCGGATGGCCTCCATCAGGAGGTCGTCCATCAGCTTCACGTTCTGGCGGACATGGCGGCTGGTGGGACCGGACGCGGACCGGGGAATCTGCAAGCTCAGGGGACGGGCCATGGCCCTTTATGTCAGCGCCCACCGCCGTTTACAACAAATGACACCGGTGTCTTTACTCGCCTTTCGGTCAGCCTCGCCAATCGCTGACTCCTTCCCGATCGCCGTCATGGCCCGACGTGTCCCGGCCATGACGGGGTAAGGTTAGCCCAGGTCGCCCGCCGCGGCGTCGAGCAGCAGGTAGGCCCGGCCGCCTTCGGACGCCAGCAGGGTTCCGGCGAGCAGGCCGCTGCGGTCGCGTTCGCCGGCTTCCTCGATCATCCCGCC
>JBKJII010000338.1:0-7056 GCA_046598505.1 Caulobacter sp.
CCGGGGTCGACGTCGGGGATGGCGTTCGCGTTATTGCCGGAGCTGATGTTGGCGTAGTACTGCTCGTCGAACAGGTTGGTGACGTTCAGCTGCATGTAGGTGTTCTCGCCGAACGGCAGGTCCACCCGCATGTCGAAGTCGACCACGTCGTAGCCAGGGGTCTGTTCGTCATTCACGTCCGTGGTGAAGCGGTCACCGACGTGCTTGCCTTGCAGGGCCACCGACACGGAGTCCGAAACCTGCCACTGGGCGCGGGCCGCGAAGGTCCACTCCGGCGTCTCGACCAGGGACTTGCCCTTCAGGGGCAGGAAGGTCGGGGTCGGAAGCAGGCGCAGCTGCAGGTCGTCCTGCAGTTCGCTGTTGGTGTAGCTGACCGAGGCATAGAGGCTGAAGGTCGAGCTGGGGGTCCAGCCGGCCTGGGCGTCGATGCCCCACATCTTCACGTCGCCGACGTTGCGGTCGACGCTGAAGCCGAGGTCCGGATCGAAGGCCGAGACGATGCGGTTCTGGAAGGTGTTCTTCCAGATCGCGGTCGAGATGATCATCGACGGCGACCGGAAGCGGTAGCCGAGGTCCCAGGCCTGGCTGGTTTCAGGCTCAACGTCCGAGATGGTGATCGGCGCGTTGTTCGTCGTCGTGATGACGCCCACGGTGTAGAGCTGGTCGGTCCGGGGAGCCGACAGGCCTTCCGCGTAGCTGGCGTAGACGGTGTGACCCGGCGCGATCAGGTAGGACACGCCGACGTTCGGCAGGACCTTGTCGTACTTCACGTCTGCCGCGAACGGCTTGGCGTACTGCGTGGCCGAACCGGCAAAGGTCACCAGATTGGCCTGGTTCACGACGGCAAGCGGGGTCTGGCTGGTGCAGTTGGCGGTCGAGCTCTGGTTCTGCGTGTAGCAGTACTGGTTCAGCTCGCGCTTGAAGAACGGCGCCCGGACGCCGACCGTGACGAACAGGGCGTCGTCGAAGAACTGGCCACGCCATTCGGCAGAGATCTGGTTCAGGATAGCGAAGGACTGACGGTCGCGCTGACGCAGGAAGAAGCCGTCGGCGTTGAGCACCTTCTGGCCGTGGCCGTCCTTGCCGCCGAACACGTCGTTCGGATCACCGTTGGTGTCCAGCGTGCCCCACTCACCGGTCTGACGGTGATTGGCGCGGTCAAAGGTGTAGGCCAGACGGAAGGTGTTGCTGTCGTTCGGCTCCCAGATCAGCGAGCCAAGCACCGTGTAGCGACGGGTGTTGGTGGTGTTCGGGGTGTAGAAGCGAACCGTGTCGACCGTGTCGCCGTCGCCGTTCAGGTCGAAGCCGGCCAGGCCGGAGTGACCACGCACCAGGGTGCTGGTTTCCGACAGGGTGCTGGTGCCGCCGCCGTTGGCCAGAACGTACTGGAAGGCCGAGTCGACGGTCAGGCTGAGCGTGTCGGTGAAGGTGAACTTCGCCTGCTCACGGATGTTGCCGGTGTTCGACGGGTTGATCCGCAGGCCGTAGTAGTTGGTGCAGCTCGCCGGATTGATGACGTTGTCGTTCGAGCTCAGGAAGGCCGGATTGACCGCGACGATGGTCTGGTTGTCGTTCTGGACGCCAGGGCCCGGAGCGACGCGCGTGCAGCTGTCGAGGTTGTCGAAATCTTCGCCGTAGAACACGAACGAGGCGATCGACGCCGTGCGGTAGAAGTTGTTGCGGTTCTGGTTGTAGTGGAAGGCCAGCGAGACGAAGTCGCCGTTATCGCCGAGCGGCTGGTAGATCTTGCCGTTGACCTGCCACTTCTCGAGGTCGCCCGGGCCCTTGAACTTGTCGTACTTCTGGTACGAGCCGGCCAGATAGGCCGTGGCGCCGGTGCCGAACATGTCGCCGGTGTCGACCAGGCCGAAGATGCGGCGATAGTTGAAGCTGCCGATCGAGGCGTTGAACATCGCGCCCATGTCTTCGGCGGGCTTGCGGCTGGTGTAGTTGATCGTACCACCAACGGCCGAAGCGGTCGGGCTGTCCACGTCGGTGGTGCCCATGTTGACGCTGGCGCGGCTGATCAGTTCAGGATCGAGCTGCTGGTTGGTGAAGATGGCGTAGTTGCCGCTGTCGTTCAGCGGGATGCCGTCGAAGGTCAGCGAAATGCGGTTGCCGTCGAAGCCGCGGATGCGGAGGTTGCCGCCCGAGGAGCCGTACGGGTCGGCATTGGTGAAGTTCAGGCCCGGCGTCAGGTTCAGCGACTGGATGATCGTCTGGCCGGTCGGCTGGGTCGCGATGAACTCGGCGTCGATCGAGGCCTTCGCCTTCGGCGCCGACTCGGCGGTGATGATGCCGTCGATGCTGGGCTGGCCGCTCGCCGTGATGACGACGGCTTCAACTTCGGTCGTGCCGGTGGATTGCGCAAAGGCGCTGGAGGCCAGCATCATGCTGCCCACGAGCGCGGACGTCGCCACAAAGGCGAGCTTGTTCTTGGTCATAGTTTGAGTATCCCCTCTCATCCCGACGCCGGTTTTGAACCTTGGAAGGCCGTCTCGGGTAACTGTCTCACCCCATAATTCGCCAATGCGAAACTAAGGTGACGGTGCCCCGAAATAGCCAAAAACGCCTGCCTCCAGCTTTTAGGCCCGAGTCCGGAAGAGGCAAGGCGGCGTTAACAATTGGAACGTTTTTGGGTCGCTTTGTCGCAAGATTGCGACACCTTTGGGCACAGATCGCCTTTACATGGCCCCTGACGCGGGCGAGCGTCCCGCCCGCTCATGACCCTTCCCGATCCCTCCGCGCCCCTGCCGCCTCCCGGCTACAACCGGCCGCTGCGCATCGCCGCGACGCTCGTCCTTGTGCTGACGGTCCTGCGTCTGGCGGCGATTTTCGCCAGCCCGCTGGAGCTGAATCCGGAGGAAGCCCAATACTGGCTTTGGTCGCGGACGCTCGATTTCGGCTACTTTTCCAAGCCGCCGATGATCGCCTGGGCGATCTGGGCCACGACGGCGATCGGCGGCAATGCAGAGGAATGGGTGCGATTCTCCGCGCCGCTGTTCCACGCCGCGGCCGGACTGTCGCTCTTCTTCGTCGGCCGCCGCCTCTACGACGAATGGACCGGCGTGGCGGCCGCCGCGCTCTACATACTGATGCCGGGCGTAGCGCTGTCGTCCTTCATCCTCGCCACCGACGCCCCGTTGTTGTGCTTCCTGGCGCTGGCGCTGCTGGCCTATGTCGAGGTCCAGCAGGGCGGCAAACGCCTGTGGCAGGCGGCCGCGCTCGGCGCAGCGCTCGGCCTGGCCATGCTGTCCAAGTACGCGGCGCTCTATGCCGTGATCGCCATCGGCCTGCACCTCGCCCTGTCGCGGGACGCGCGGAGGGTCTGGGACCTGAGGACCATCGCCGCCGCCGTCGTGACCTTCCTGGCGGTGCTGGCCCCCAACCTGATCTGGAACGCCAACCACCACTTCGCCACGGTCGGGCATACCGCCGCCAACGCCGACCTGGGCGGCAAACTGTTCAATCCCGGCGAGATGCTCAGCTTCATCAGCGGCCAGTTCGGCGTTTTCGGCCCGATCCCGTTCGGCGTGCTGATCGGCGGCGGCGCGGTGCTGGCCTGGCGCAAGCGGCTGCAGGCGCAGGACCTCCTGCTGCTCTGCTTCGCCGTCCCGCCGCTGGCGGTGGTGACGGTCGGCGCGCTGCTGTCGCGGGCCAACGACAACTGGGCGGCCAGCGCCTACGTCGCCGGGTCGGTGCTGGCGGCGGCGCTGCTGGTGCGCTGGCGAGCCCGGTGGTGGCTGGGCGCAGGCATCGGCCTTCAGGCGGTGCTGGCGGTGGTGATCATGCTCGGCGTCACCGACCCGACCCGGGTCGACGCCATCGGCCAGTCCAACGCCATCAAGCGGGCACGCGGCTGGAACGAGATGGCCAGGCAGGTCGTGCAGCGCGCCCAGGTCGAGCAGATCAACGGCGGGCTGACGGCCATCGCCGTCGATGACCGCTTCCTGTTCAACGCCCTGTCATACTACGGCCGGGACTACATCGGCACACCGGACGCCCCGCCGCTGACCATCTGGCTGCGCAGGAGCCATGCGGGCAACCAGGCCGAGGCGACCGCGCCCCTGACGCCCGCCCTCGGCCAACGTGTGCTGGTAGTAAGTCTGGAGGGCCTGCAGAAGGACCGCATCGTCGCCGACTTCGGCCGCGCGCAGACGACCGGCATCCTGCGCCAGATCCTCGGCATCAAATGCGCGGCCCGCTACGCCGCCGACGAGACAAAATACCAGCACCGCTGCCTGCGCCGCGAGACGCTGATCCTCGGCGAAGGGTTCAGGCCGGTAGCTGACCGGAACCAGGTATGGGCCCCTAACGGCCCCAGATCGCCTTGACCCGCGCGTCGCGACCGCAGGACTTGCGATAGAAGGCGTAACGCACCGGATTTTTCTCCGCGTAGTCCTGATGGTAGCCCTCGGCCATCCAGAAGGACGTGTAGCGCAGGACCGGCGTGACGATCGCCTGCCCCTTCAGGCGTTTGGCCGCGGCGGCCTTCGATGCCTCGGCCGCCTGTCGCTGCGCTTCGGTCGCGACCCAGACGGCGGTCGAGTACTGAGGCCCGCGGTCGCAGAACTGTCCACCCGCGTCGGTCACGTCGACCAGCGGCCAGAACCGGTCGACCAGCTGCCGATAGCTGATCCGCGTCGGATCATAGGTCACCCGCACCGCCTCGCGGTGACCTTCGTGGTTCTGGTAGGTCGGGTTCTGAAGGTTGCCGCCGGCGTAGCCGGACACGACGTCGACCACGCCCGGTATCTTGGCCATGTCGTGCTCAAGGCACCAGAAGCAGCCGCCGGCGAACCAGGCGGTTTCGGTCGTGGGCGCGGCCTGGGCCGGACCGATGGAGACCAGGGCGAAGGCGGCGGCCACGACCGCGAGGAAGCGAGTGATGTTCATGAGGCGCAACATGGACTTCCCCGGAGCCGGGGCAAGTCACCGCCGCACAACTGCCCGTGAAGGATTCAGACGGCGACCGTGATCGCCGCTTCGGTCTTGCTCTTCACCTCGTCGACGGTCACGCCGGGCGCCAGCTCGATAAGTCGCACCGGTGTCTTGCCGCGGTTGATCTCGAACACGCCGAGCTCGGTTATGAGCAGATCCACGACCCCCGCCCCCGTGAGCGGCAGGTTGCAGCGATGCAGCAGCTTGGGCGCGCCGGTCTTCTCGCAGTGGTCCATGACGACCACCACGCGCTTGACGCCGGCGACCAGGTCCATGGCCCCGCCCATGCCCTTGACCATCTTGCCGGGCACCATCCAGTTGGCCAGGTCGCCGTTCTCGGCCACCTGCATGCCGCCCAGGATCGACAGGGCGATGTGCCCGCCGCGGATCATGGCGAAGCTGTCGGCGCTGGAGAAGTAGGACGAACTGTCCAGCTCGGTGATGGTCTGTTTGCCGGCGTTGATCAGGTCGGCGTCCTCTTCGCCCTCATAGGGGAAGGGGCCCATGCCCAGCATGCCGTTCTCGCTCTGCAGCGTCACATGCATCCCTTCGGGGATGTAGTTGGCCACGAGCGTCGGGATGCCGATGCCGAGATTGACGTAGAAGCCGTCCTTGAGCTCCCGGGCCGCGCGGGCGGCCATGTCTTCGCGGGTCCAGGCCATCAGACGGCTTCCTTCACGCGGGTGGTCACGCGCTCGATGCGCTTCTCGAACAGCGCGCCCTTGACCAGCCGGTCGACGTAGATGCCCGGCGTATGGATGTTGTCCTTGTCGAGCGCGCCGACGGCGACGATCTCCTCGACCTCGACCACGGTGGCCTTGCCGGCCGTGGCCATCATCGGATTGAAGTTCCGCGCGGTCTTGCGGTAGACGAGGTTGCCCTCGGCGTCGGCCTTCCAGGCCTTGACGATCGACAGGTCGGCGGTCAGGCCGCGCTCCATCACATACATCTCGCCATCGAACTCGCGGACTTCCTTGCCCTCGGCCACAAGGGTGCCGACCCCGGTCTTGGTGAAGAAGGCCGGTATGCCGGCGCCCCCGGCGCGGATACGCTCGGCCAGCGTCCCCTGGGGATTGAACTCCAGTTCCAACTCGCCGGAGAGGTAGAGCTGTTCGAACAGCTTGTTCTCCCCCACATAGGAGCTGATCATCTTCCGGATCTGGCGGTTCTCCAGCAGGATGCCCAGACCGAATCCGTCGACGCCGCAATTGTTGGAGACGACCGTGAGGTCCTTGACCCCGCTCACACGGATCGCCGCGATCAGGTTCTCGGGTATGCCGCAGAGCCCGAAGCCCCCCGCCATGATCGTCATGCCGTCAAAGAGAAGCCCCTCGAGGGCCCCGACGGCGTCCTTGCGAACCTTGTCCGCCATGATCGCTCCGCTCAAAATGGTCGGCCCCTCTCGCCCGGAAGGCCGAGAAATTCAAGGGTTGATGAATGAAATGAGCCGTGTCGGAGAACGCTACCATGCCGGCTGAACCGCGCGAACCCTCGGTGCTGCTGGTCTTTGCTCATCCCGCGCTTGAGCGGTCACGGGCCAACGGCGTGCTGGCCGAAGCCGGGCGGCAAGCCGAGGGCGTGCGGTTTCACGACCTGTATGAACTCTATCCGGACTTCGTCATCGACGTCGAAGCCGAGCAGGAGGCGCTGCTGGCCCATCAGGTGATCGCCCTGCAGTTCCCCTTCTATTGGTACTCGACCCCGGCCCTGATGAAGGAGTGGCTGGACATCGTCTGGCTGCACGGCTTCGCCTACGGCAAGGGCGGCGACCGCCTGAAGGGCAAGCAGCTGTTCGTCGCCTGCACGACCGGCGGCCCGGCGCAGGCCTATCACAGGCGCGGCTACAACCGGCTCACCATGGAGGAGTTCCTGCGCCCGCTGGAGCAGACGGCGGATCTCTGCGGCATGACCTGGGAGAACCCCTTCGTCGTCCACGCCGCGCGCGTGAAGGATGAGGACCACATTCGTGGCGAAGCCGAACGCTACCGGACCCGCCTCGAGGGCCTGGCCGCCGCCGCCCGGGAGACGGTCTGATGCACGGCGACATGCTGACCCAGGCCCTGGTCTATCTCGCCGCCGGCGTGGTGACGGTCGCTGCGGCCAAGAAGCTCGGGC
>JBKJII010000006.1:0-13165 GCA_046598505.1 Caulobacter sp.
TTCGGTGTCGACCAACTGCTGGAGGGCCTGGGCGCCTATGCGCCGCCGCCGAAGACGGTGGCTGCGCGGAAGGCGGGCGAGGAGATTCATGTGGCGCCGGGAGACCGAGAGGTGACCGGCTTCGTGTTCAAGGTCCAGGCGAACATGGACCCCAACCACCGCGACCGGATCGCCTTCCTGAAGTTGTGCTCGGGCAAGTTCAGCCGGGGCATGAAGCTGAAGGTGCAAAACACCGGCAAACAGCTCAGCGTGAACGCGCCGATGATGTTCTTCGCCTCCGACCGCGAGCTGGCGGAGGACGCCTTCGCCGGGGATGTCATCGGGATTCCGAACCACGGGGTGCTCAGGGTGGGCGATAGCCTCTCGGAGAGCGGGGCGCTCCGGTTCGCCGGCCTGCCCAACTTCGCGCCGGAAATCCTGCAGCGTGTCCGGGTCAAGGATCCGCTCAAGGCCAAGCACCTGAAGAAGGCCCTCGAGGGCCTGGCGGAGGAGGGGGTGACCCAGCTGTTCCGGCCGATCCTCGGCTCGGACTTCATCGTCGGCGCCGTCGGCCAGCTGCAGTTCGAGGTGATGGCCGACCGGCTGTCGAACGAATACCAGCTGGACGTGATCTTCGAACCGGCGCCCTACGCCGAGGCCCGCTGGCTCAACGGCACGGACGCCGCCATCGAAACCTTCGCCTCGACCCACCGCACCGCCATGGCCGAGGACATCGACAACGCCCCGATCTTCCTCGGCAAGTCGGCCTGGGAAATCAACTACGTCGCCGAGCGCTACCCGGACCTGGGGTTCAGTCGGACCCGGGAGCGGGGGTAGCCCCCTCTTTGCAGGTGGAGTTGGGGCCCTTGTTGTGGCCGGATAGCGGTCCCAGGAGGCCGTCATGCTCATTTTCACCCTGTCGTCATCGCTGACCCTGGTCGCTACCGGCGCGGCGCCGACGCTACCGCCCTATCCGGAAGCGCTCGCCTGCGCAGCGGTGGCCCAGGCGGCGGCGGAGCTTTCGAAGGACCCGGTCACCGGCATTCCAGAGGGCCAAGTCTTCGACGTCGCGATGTACTGGTCGTTCGTGGTGATGGACGCGGCACGGCCGACCGGGATGAGTTCGAAGGCTGCCGAGGCTGAGCAGGTGACCGCGCGTGCGGCGGTCAAGCCGCTGCTGGCATCCGGCGACGCAGCAACAAAAGCGCGTTTGGCGGATTGCACGGCGCGGACGCCGCCGCTTGCCGGTTAAGGCGGCGCGTTAACCATACTGAAGAAATTTACGTCTTGTTAAGGACTTGGGACCGCGCTTTGCTCCTTCCCTGAAGACCGCCCACCGGATGTACCGGGTCGGGACGGAATTCGCCGGGGAGCAGGCGCCGCATGTTCGAGTTCGGTCGTGAGTTGCGCCGTTTTCTGGGGGGCGAGCCGGTCGCCGGGGTCTGGCGGGATGGCCTGACCAATGGTGATTCCAGCCTGCTGGAGCTGCTGGATCTGCGTCTGCTGATCAACGAGGCGCGGGGCGCCGACATCGCCGCCGGGCGGATCGGCGCGAAGGATCGCGGCGCCCGCCTGGTCGAGGCTGCCGTCGCCTGGCGCGAGGTCGCCCGCCGATCCGGAGACGCGGTGGCCTTGCGCAAGGCCGCCTCCAACGCGGAATCGGCAGCCAGCTACTTCCATGACCATCACAAGGCGCCGGGCGTGGCCCGGGCCAAGGCCGAGCAGGGCCTGTGCGCCTTGCTGGGCGCCGACCTGTTCGGCGACGACGGCCTGATCGCGGCCGCCGAGCGTGTGCTCGACGAGGCGGCCGCGGCGTCTGGAGTCGGCGCCGCTTTGGCCGGTGCGACGCTGGCCGGCCTGCGGGGCCGATCGGCTTTGACGGCGGGCGGCCCGGTCGATGCTCTGGCAGCGGCCTATGAAGCGCCGCTGGCGGCCCTGACGGCGGCCGGTCGGGCCAGTCCGGCGGTTCGCCTGATGGCGGCCGAGCACCGGGCGGCGCGGGCCGACCTGCTGGCGCTGGCCGGCGCCTCACAACACGACAAGGACCTCATCGACCACGGCGTGCGCGAGGCCCGCGCGGCGGCTGCGGCCCTGGACGTGACCGTAGAGCCCCTGAGCTGGGGCCGGACCAAGGCCGCCGAAGGCGCGGCGCTGGCGCTGCTGGCGGAACTGACCGGCGATGTCGGCGCGGCCGCAGATGGCGTCGACGCCCTGGCCTCGGCGCTGGAGCAGGTGGCGCGTGAACACAGCCCGCTCGACTGGGCCCGTATCCAGGCCGGTCTCGGCCAGGCGCTGATCGTGCTGGGCGAAACCAGCGACAATCCGCGCGCCTTCGAACAGGCCGTGACCTGCTTTGACCGCGCCGAACTGGTGTTGAAG
Source organism: Caulobacter sp. (assembly GCA_046598505.1). Classification (GTDB taxonomy): domain Bacteria; phylum Pseudomonadota; class Alphaproteobacteria; order Caulobacterales; family Caulobacteraceae; genus Caulobacter. Next base: position 2,359 of record JBKJII010000006.1, read on the forward strand.
GACCAGCCTGTGCTGGCCCTGCGCGCCCACGCCGCCGGCGGCCGGGCCATGGCGCTCGGGCGTCAGGCCGAGCTGACCGGCGACCTCGCCGTGCTCGACGTGGCCGTGGCCGCCCTGAAGACCGAACTCTGCCGCCTCAAGCCCGGCGCCGAGCCGGTCGCCTGGGCCATCGCACAGCTGAATCTGGCCCGCCTCTACGAGACCCGCGCCGACATTACCGGCCGCGACGACGACGGCCTGAAGGCGGCCTCGGTGGCGCTGGCTACCGCCATGGACGTGTTCGCCGAAGAGGGCATGCGCTCGCTGACGGACCTGGCTTGCCGGGCGCTGGAGCGGTTGCGGACTCGACAATTATCAACCTGAGATTTACTGGTGAACTTGCCAGGCAGCCGTCGACAAGTTATATGAAAATATAACTGGAGATGGCTATGCCCGTGGCGACCCTGCGAACTGTCGGCGGCTCAGTGATGATGGCAATCCCCAAGGCGATCCTCGAAACTCTGGGTCTTTCGGCCAACGCCAAGGTCGCGCTCACGGTCGCTGAAGGTAGGCTGGTGGTAGAGCCTGCTCCACGAACCCGCTACGCCCTCGCGGATCTGATTGCCCAATGTGACCTCGACGCACCGATGATGACTGAGGAGCGCGGCTGGCAGGACATTGAGCCTGTCGGCGACGAGGTTTGGTGATGGAGCGAGGCGACATCTGGCATGTCGACCTCAACCCCGCCAAGGGCCGCGAACAATTGGGCCCGCGATACGTGATAATCCTGACGCCCAGGGCCTTCAACCAGCTCGGCACGCCCATCGTCGCCCCGATCACCCAGGGTGGTGGTTTCGCTCGCCACAAGGGGTTCACCGTTTCTCTTTCGGGAGCCGGAACGGAAGCGTCAGGGGTCGTCCTCTGCCATCAATTGCGGGCGTTGGACCTGGCCGCGCGCGGAGGCCGGTTCGCCGAACGGGCGCCGGATTTCATTGTCGACGAGGTGCTGGCGCGGATCGCGCCGCTGTTCGAATGACGGTCGCCGTGAGGCATCGGCAGAGCAACGCAGATCCCGATCCGGTGGACGCTCGGCGCACCCTAAGCCGCCGCGACGTCTCCGGTTGACCGCCTCATGCGCCAGAAGCGGATTGTCCGCAGGGCGGCATCCTTGGGCAGGTCGTTGTAGAGCTCGCCATGGGCGTTTGCCCGGCCCATCGCGTCGTCGTCGCGGTCGAGGATCAGGACGGTAAAGGTCAGGAAGAGGCTGCGGTCGAAATCCGCCGCCTTGCAGACGATGGCCAGGGCGTCGAGCTCCTTGCGCTCGAGGATCATCCGCGCGGTGTGGAAATCGATGTCGGCCAGGACCCCCAGCGCCACGAGGAAGCGGGTCGTCTCGCGATTGCGCAGCATGGCCGCCAGCGTGCGGGGGCTGATCTCGCCCTTGGCCTTCATCAACCGCACCGCCGCCTCGGCCTCGGCATAGTCCGCGGGCAGGGCGCCGTCGCCGAGGGCCACGCGCTTGCGCCCGGCGCTCAGGGCGGCGTCGAGTTGCGCCGGATCGATGTCGGCGTTGCGGGCGAGGATCTGGTCGCGCAGCCGGGCTTCGACGACAAAATACATCTCGTTGAGCAGATCGACGGGCAGGGCCCGGCGATGGACCACGGCCTCATGCAGGGCCGGGTTGGCGGACGCCCGGTCGACGGCCTGCTCGTGCGCCTGCCGGGATAGCGTCGCGCCCTCGTTGCGCAACAGGAGGCCCAGGGTTTGATCGTCACCGCGCTCGACGATCGCCTCGGAGACCGCCTCAGGGACGACATGGCGCTGGGAAATCGCGCGCAGATGGTCCTGACCGTGCGTGCGGGCGACCTGCAACAGGTCATCGTCGCTCAGCGCCCAGGAATGCTGAAGGACCGGCCGGGCGACCTCGATCGCATCGCGGGCCAGGGTGCGCATCAGACCGACCGGCGCGCCGCCGCCCTGGGCCATGCGTTCCGCCAGCTCGGCGCGGACCGCCGTTTCCATCTCGCCGGCCAGTTGGCCAAGCACATCGCCGAACAGGGCGAGCTCGGACGGTCCGTGCCGGTCGCCGGAGAAAAACAGATCGGTGACGCCGCGCAGCAGTTCCCGGCGGCGATCGCTGTCGGTCTCGCGGGCCAGCGCGATCAGATCGTGCAGGCGGCTTTCTGCGGCCACATCCGTGGTCATTGGCCGCCTCCGGCCGCAGCGGCGCGCCGGGCCGCGAGCCGTTCGGCGTCCCGTTTGGCGGCGCGCTGGGCCTCGTCGGCTTCGTCCTCGGCGCCGACGCCGGCCATGCCGCCGTCATCGGCGTCGTCCTTGCGCACGCCGTCACCAACGCCGCTGAGCGCTACGGCGCCGGCAAGGCTGGCTTCGGGCCGGAAGGCCGGTTGCACGCCCGGCGGCGGCATCTGGATCGGATCGGGTGTCATGCCGTAGGCGCGGTGGACGGAATAGTAGTGCGGGCCGCCACTGGCGTAGAGGCCGCCCTGGATGGCGGTCTGCGACGGCGGTGGCGCGAGAGCGGCCATCGGCGCGGAAGGCGTCGGGCGGCTGTAGAGGCTTTGCGGGGCAGACGTCTGAGGGCTGTAGGCCGGCGGGGCGTAGCCTGTCGGGGCCGCCGCCGGCCGAACCGGTGTCACCGAGGCGAGCGGCGCCTGGGGCGCGGGCGCGGGCGCGGAACGATAGAGACCGCCAGGCATCAGATCGGGTCTGACGGGCTCAGCGGCCAGAGGCGCCGGGGGCGTGGCGGCGGCGGTCTTGCCGTTCCAGCTCAGGGTCGGGCCGGCATAGGGGGCCGGGCCCACGCCAGTCGCGGCTGCGGTTGTCGACGGGCCATAGCGGTCCTCGGCCGCGTGGGCGCTACAGGCGCTGGCGGCCAGAACGGCGAAGGCGAGGACGAGACGCATGAACGCTTCCGATCGACTGGACGAATCAGCCTTACCGGACGCCGCTTAATCCTCGCCTAACGGCCCCGCCACCAGACCAGCGCCCGGCGTTCGGCCATCTGAAGCAGGGCGTAGAGACCCGCGCCCATGACGGCCAGCACGAGTAGGGCCGCGAAGGCCTTGGCGGTCTGTAACCGGTTACTGGCCTCGAGAATTCGCCAGGCCAGGCCCTGCGAGCCGCCCGAACCCGCGCCGAATTCCGCCACCACGGCGCCGACCACGGCCAGACCGGCTGCGACCTTGTGTCCCTCCAGCAGGAAGGGCACGGCCGTGGGCAGGCGCAGGCGGGTCAGCTTTTGCCAGCGGGTGGCGCCGTAGAGATCGAACAGCCGCTCCAGGTCGGGATCGACGGCCTTGAGGCCGGTCAGGGCGCCGGAAAAGATCGGGAAGAACGCCACCACGGCGGCCAGGCCGATCACGGCGCGTTCGGGATGTTCCAGCCCCGCCCAGATGGTCACCAGTGGCGCGATGGCGATGACCGGCGTGACTTGCAGCGTCACGACCACCGGCTGGATAGCGCGCTCGACCAGGCCGCTCAGGCCGGCCAGCAGCGCCAGCATGGAGGCGAGGACACTCGCGGTCAGCAGCGCCCAGAGCGCCGTCGCCAGCGTGTTCCAGCCGGACGACGCCAGCAGTTTGAAGTTACCGACCAGCGCCTCGCCGATCGCTGAAGGCGTGGGCAGAAAGTAGCTCGGCACCTCAAGCAGGCGGCAGGACGTCTCCCAGACCAGCAGGATCAGACCGATAAACACGACGGGCGCGGCGATCGCGGTCACGGCCTTCATGCCGCCCGCTCCATGGCGGCGGCGAGCAGGTTGGACACCAGCTCGGCCGTGGCGCGGAAGCCCTCCGTCGTTCTGAAACCGGCGGCTCGCGGCATGGGGCCTTCGACGCGCGCCTCGCCGGCGATGCGGCCCGGACCCGAGGTCATCACCACCACCCGGGAAGCCATGTAGACGGCCTCCTCGACATTGTGGGTCACGAACAGGATCGCCGGCTTCAGGTCGGACCACAAGGCGAGCACGTCGTCGGCCAGGGTCCGGCGAGTAATCTCGTCCAGCGCCGCGAAGGGCTCGTCGAGCAACAGCAGGCGAGGGCCTGTGACCAGCGCACGGGCCAGCGACACCCGCATGGCCATGCCGCCGGACAGCTGCGCCGGCCGTGCCTCGGTCGCCGCGCCCAGTCCGACCCGGTTCAGGGCTTCCCGGGCCCGCTCCCGGGCCTCGCGCCGGTCGACGCCGGCCAGTTCCAGCGGCAGGGCGACATTGGCTGTCGCGCTCATCCACGGCGCCAGCGTCGGGGCCTGGAACACCAGTGAGGTCTCGCCCCGGCCGGCGGTGCGGTCCACTGTGCCGCGGCTCGGCTGTTCCAGGCCGGCCAGCAGCCGCATGGCTGTGGATTTGCCGCAGCCTGACGGTCCGACCAGGGCAACCACCTCGCCGTCGGCCAGAGTCAGATCAACGGGCCCCAGCGCGCGCCGGCCGCGATAATCGACCTCGACGCGGGTGAGAGCCGCCGTCACGCCCTGGGCGTCACGAAGTCGAGGGTGAAGGCCTGGCGGTAATCCATGTCCTTCGGATAGACGCCCTGCTGCGACGTAACCTTGAAGAAGTCGGCCCAGCGCGCCTCGCTCATGGCCCCGACGTTACCGCCTGCCGCGTCGCCGGACTCGACGATGCCGTGGTTGCGCATTTGCTCACGGGCGTTGGCCAGCAGCTCGGCGGTCATTTCCGGGTTGTCGCGCAGGATGAGGGCGTCGGCGGCGGCCGGGTCGCCGTGCAGGTAGGCCTTCCAGCCCGCCGCGCTGGCCTCGACAAAGGCGCGGACCGTATCCGGATCAGCCTCGATCAGCGTGTTCGGGGCCAGCACCATGGTGGCGTATCCGGGGTAGCCTTCGTCCGCGAGCAGGAAGACTTCCGGTTTGAAGTGGCCTTCCTTTTCGACCTGGAACGGCTCGCTCGACAGGTAGCCCTGCACGATCGCCCGCTTGTCGGCGAGGAACGGCGCCAGGCTGTAGTTGTAGCTGCGCACCTGGGCGTCGGTGAAACCGTACCTGGCCTTGAGCCAGACCCAGAAGGCGGTCTTGGAGGCGTCGGCCAGCAGGATCGGCCGGCCGGCCATGTCGGCGATCTTGCTGACGCCCGTGCCGGGGTGGGCGATCAGGACCTGCGGGTCCTTCTGGAAGTAGGCCGCCACCGCCTTCACCGGCACCTTCTCGTTCGCCATGTTCAGCGGGATGAAGCTGTTGGACCCCATACCCAGCTCAATCGCGCCAGCGGCCAGCAGCTGGGGCACGTTCACGGCCGGCCCGCCCTGCATGATGGTCACGTCCAGGCCGCGCTTCTCGTACTCGCCTGACGCCAGCGCCTGATAGAAGCCGCCATGCTCGCCCTGGGCGCGCCAGTCGGTGGCGAAGTGGATGGTCTTGCGACCGCCCGCAGCCGTCTTCGGCCTGGGCGAGCAGGCAGCAGCCAGAGCCGCCAGCGAGGCGACGACCATATGACGGCGTGAAAGCATGACAGATCCCCAGGCGACGCAACCGGAAAGGTAGGGCGGGGAACGGTGTTCGCCAAGGGAAGATGATGGGGCCGACGCGCGGGCGTCAGGCCTAAAAAGCAGAGCCCCAAACGAGCAAGAGGACGATACTTCCGGTTGCCCGGCCGCATCGCCCTCTCACCCAGCGCCCTTGCGGATGCTGCGGTCTGGAGGTCGTGGATCTGGTCGTCTTCGGGGTTGCCCCCGCTCGTTCCTGATCCGCTCCCGGTCCGGTCTCCGAAGGTCTCCCTTCAGTCCTTGGGTCCTGGAGCGTCCCGCCCGCCTAGCCTTCCGGTTTCCCGTCTCGCCTGCGCCGCGTTTCCTCTCGACGTCCCGACTGTGCGGCCGCCCCTGGATCGACGCAACAGCCCTGAATGAGGCCGATGTGCATGGTTTTCGCAAGGACGGTGGATGCCCTGTGGACAACAGGTGGGCAGCGGCCCCGGCGGGCAGGTGGAGCAAGGGCGTGACGTTTTCCACAGAAACTCGCCACCGCTCCCTTCGCCCGCAAGGGGAGATGGATCATCGCAACCCGATGACGCGCGCGCTTCGCCCGGTTATGGAATGGCCACACAGACAACAAACGACTCCAGGGAACCGACCATGAGCCTGATCACCACCGAAAAGCGCGGCCATGTCGCCATCCTGACGATCAACCGGCCGGACTCGATGAACGCCCTCGGCGCGCCGGGCGATGGCGACCAGGTCGCGGCGGTTTGCGCCGAGATCAACGCCGACCGGAATATCCGCTGCGTGATCCTGACCGGCGCGGGCCGGGCATTTTCCGCCGGTGGCAACGTCAAGGCGATGAAGGAGCGCGAGGGCGCGTTCGGCGGCAACGCCGTCGGCATCCGCGAGAACTACCGCACCAACATCCACCGCATCGTCCGGGCCATCTACGGTCTGGAAGTGCCGTCGATCGCCGCGGTCAACGGCGCGGCTATCGGCCTGGGCTGCGACGTCGCCTGTATGACCGACATCCGCATCGCCGCGGCGGGCGCCAAGATGGGCGTGACCTTCCTCAAGCTCGGCCTGATCCCCGGTGACGGCGGCGCCTGGTTGCTGCCGCGCACGATCGGCATGAGCCGCGCCTCCGAACTGCTGTTCACCGGTGATGTCATCGACGCCCAGACGGCCTGCGACTGGGGCCTGGTCAGCCGGGTCGTGCCGGAAGAGTCGCTGATGGACGAGGCCATGAAGCTGGCCGAGCGGATCGCCCAGCAGCCCCCGCACGCGCTGCGCCTGGCAAAGTCTCTGCTCAAGCACGGCCAGAGCACCAGCTACGACACCCTGCTGGAGATGAGCGCCGCCTCACAGGCGATCTGCCACCTGACCGAGGACCACATGGAAGGCGTCGACGCGCTGCTCGAGAAGCGTCCGGCCAACTTCAAGGGCAGGTGATGCGGTCGCCAGCGATCCTTCTGAGCGCCCTGCTGCTCAACGCCTGCGGACCCGCGGCGCCGAAGCCGGCCGAACCGGCTGCGACGGCGGCGGTGGAGAAACCCGACCCCAATCGTTGGGCGTTCGCCATCGGTCCGGACAGCGTCGAGCTGGCCTGGATGACAGAGGTCAGTTCGGACAACCCGCCGCTGCGGCTGATCTGCGCGCGAAACGGCGGGCTGACGGTGATGACCTCGGCCTTCACGCCGATCGCCAGCGAGGAGCGGCTGTCGATCGGAGCCGGGAGCGAGCCGGTGGCCTTGGCCGCTGTCGTCCTGGAGACCGGGGATGGTCCGGTCATCAAGGCCACCGGAGTGGCGGAAGAGCCGTTCCTGACGGCCCTTGAAGCCGGAGGTCCCATAGCGGCCAGCTACGGCGCCCAGCATTACGGTCCGCTGGCCACGCCGGGAGCCGCCGAGCGGCGGGCCTTCGCCGAGACCTGCCGCAAACTCAATGGTGGGACTCAAGCCTGATGGGCAAGGACGCCGATGCCATTCCTGCGCGGTTCGCCGAGGGTGTCGAGATCGGCCGGCTGCAGTGGGAGTCCCCCAGGCTGATCTTTCGCGGCCCGGCCCGGCGCGTCTTCGAAGGCGAGGCGCTGAAGGGCCTGACGCCCGTCGGCCCCGACCTCGTGCTCGCGGACGGGTCGCGGTTCACCCTCGGCGCCGTGCAGGCGGCGCGATGGGCACAGGCGATTCTCAATCCACCGGGACGGCTGGACAAGCTTGGCGTGAAGCCCGGCATGTCGGCCGCCATCGTCAACCTCGATGATCCCGACTTCGCGAGCGAACTGGCCGCGCGTGCAGCTTTGCCGAACAAGTTCAGCGAACTTGATATCCTGATCTATGGCGCCGACAGCGCGGACGACCTCGCCGGGATTCCGGAGCTCATTCCGATGCTGGCCGAGCGTGGCGCGCTGTGGATCGTGTCGCTCAAGGGCAAACAGCTGCGGGTCAGGGACATCGAGGTCATGGCGGCGGCCAAGGCCTATGGTCTGGTCGACAACAAGGTCTGCGCCTTCTCTGAAACGCGCACGGCCCTGCGGTTCACGCGACGACGTTGACGCGAACGTCGCCTTCGCGCTCGCCTTCCGTCACGAAAGCGGACTAGAGCTCGCCTCATGGCCCTCCGTGACTTCGCCCTGCTCGTTCTGATGTGTCTCGTCTGGGCGACCAACACCATCGTCAGCAAGATCGTCATCGCCCATTGGGGCGTGCCACCGCTCTACTACGCCGGCGCCCGGTTCGCGGTCGTCATGCTCTGCACGCTTCCCTGGCTGCTGCCGGCGCCGAGGCCGATCTGGCGCATGATCATCGTCTGCCAGCTGATCGGCGGCGCCAACTTCGCCCTGATGTTCATGGCGCTGAAGACGGCGAGCCCGTCGGCGGCCTCGATCGTGATCCAGCTCGGCGTGCCCATGACCACGGTGCTGTCGATGGTCATGCTGGGAGAACAGGTCCGCTGGAGGCGCGGCGCCGGCATGCTGCTGACCCTGGCGGGGGCGGTCGTGGTGATGTGGCGACCAGGCGGGCTGTCCATGTCCGCAGGACTGTGGCTGGTGGCCGCCGCGGCCCTCGCAGGTTCGCTGGGCGCGGTGATGATGAAGCAGATGGAAGGCGTAAAGCCGCTCCAGTTCCAGGCCTGGGTAGGATTCACCTCTGCCGCGCCGCTGCTCGGTTTCAGCGCCCTGACCGAACACGGCCAGTGGGCGGCGACGGTGAGCGCCGGCTGGCCCTTCCTTGCCGCGGTTCTCTATTCGGCTATCGTTATCTCGGTGATCGCCCACACGGCCTATTACGGCCTGATCCAGAAGTATGAGGCGACCCTGATCTCGCCGCTGACACTCCTGACGCCCCTGTTCACCATCGTTCTGGGCGTGCTGATTACCCACGACCATTTCGATGCCAGAATGGCCATCGGCGCCACGCTGGCGCTGCTCGGGGTGTTGATCATCGCGCTTCGACCCAACCATGTGATGCCGCTGCTGCTGCTGATGCGAAACCGGTTCCAATGACCCCGACCTTCATCGACGCGCCGTCGCCGAATTTCGATGCGCGCAACAAGATCCCGGACATGCTGGTGCTGCACTACACCGGCATGCAGACCGGCGACGCGGCGTTGTTCCGGCTGTGCGATCCGGAAGCCAGGGTCTCGTCCCACTATCTTGTCGAGGAGGATGGCCGCGTCTTCAGGCTCGTCGCCGAGGAACGCCGCGCCTGGCACGCCGGCCGCTCGTTCTGGAAGGGCGAGGAAGGCGTCAACCACGCCTCGATCGGCATCGAGATCGTCAATCCCGGGCACGAGTTCGGCTATCGCGCCTTTCCCGAGGCCCAGATCGCGGCGGTCATCGCCCTGGTTGGCGACATCCGCACCCGCTGGAGCATCGAGGACAGCCGCATCCTCGGCCACAGCGACGTCGCCCCGGCTCGCAAGGAAGATCCAGGCGAGTTGTTTCCCTGGCAGCGCCTCGCTGAGGCCGGCCATGGCGTCTGGGCCGAGGCTGAGGCCGCGCCGGGCGAACCCCTGGCCGAGGGCGCTGAGGGGGTCGGCGTGTTCGCGCTCCAGGCCGGCCTGACTCGGCTGGGTTACGACTGCGCGCCTACGGGAAAATTCGACCAGGTCACGCGCGACACCGTCACCGCTTTTCAGCGCCACTGGGTCCAGACCCGTTTCGACGGCGTGGCCGACGGCCTGACGCGGGCGCGGCTGATGGCGGTGCTGCGGGCCAGCGGGTAATAGGGGACAGACACCCCCCGGTGTCCGTCCCTTTGCATTGACCGAACCTCTGCCTTCCCTCACAACCCGCCCCGGATCAGACGGCCGGGCGATCGCGGTCCCTTCGGGGGTCGAGGAAAGTCCGGGCTCCACGGTGACAAGGCGGCGGGTAACGCCCGCCCGGGGTGACCCGAGGGATAGCGCCACAGAAAGCAAACCTCCTCCGCTTCGGCGGCGGGAAGGGTGAAAGGGTGGGGTAAGAGCCCACCGCGGACGTGGTGACACGGACGGCATGGCAAGCCCCGCCTGGAGCAAGACCGAATAGGGATCCCGCGCCCCGTATGTCTCCTGAGAAATCGGGGGATACTGCGGAGCAGGGCCGTCTCCGGCCCGAGGGATCCGGGTTGGTCGCGAGAACCGTCCGGCAACGGGCGGTCCAGAGGAATGATCGTCGCGCGCCCGCAAGGGCGTTGGCACAGAACCCGGCTTACAGGCCGTCTGATCCACTTTCCTCCCGCTGAATGGACTGCAACACAGGCGGGGTTATCCCCGCTGTTATTAACCTGTTCAGTGTATGTTCTGTGGATTGTTCAGGCGCCCAGACCAAAACTCTGTGCGACATAGTTGTTTTGACGTCGAAACGTCGCTCGGTGTCATTGCCTCCCATTTCATCCCATGTTAACCCAGATTTAGTCGCCGGATGGGGTTTGGCGACGTTGGGCGGGGATTGGGCGACGTGTTCCTGTCGACCTTTGACAAGCAGCTGGACAGCAAGCGCCGCATTGTCGTGCCGCATGAGTTCCGCGCGGCGGTGGGCCAGCCGTTCGACGGCGTGTTCTGTTTCCCCTCGATTGAAGCCGATTGCCTAGAAGGTGGCGGCAAAGCCTTGTTCGATCGTTACGTCGCGCTGATCGAGGAGCTGCCGTTCGGCGACCCCCTGCGCTCAGCGCTCGAGACCAGCGTCTACGGCGGCATGGCGAAGCTGTCGTTCGACGAGGCCGGCCGCATCACCTTGCCGCCGGCGCTCTGCGACATGTTCGGCCTGACCGACTGGGTGTCGGTGGTCGGTATGGGCGACCGCTTTCAGATCTGGACCCGCGACGCCTTCCAGGCCCACCGCGCCGCATCGCGCGAAACGGCCCGAACCGGGCTCGCGCAGTTGCGCGCCGCCCAAC
>JBKJII010000142.1:0-5226 GCA_046598505.1 Caulobacter sp.
CGTTCGCGGGCGTGCCCTATCTGGTCAAGGACCTGGATGACTACGCCGGCCTGCCGACGCGCTCCGGCAGCCGGGGCAACATGCTCAATCCGCGCACCACGAGCACCGATCCCTACGTCCAGGCCGCCCTCGCCGCCGGCTTCATCGTCATCGGCAAGTCAGCCTCGCCGGAGTTCGGCTACCTGCCGACCACCGAGCCGCTGGCCCTGGGCCCGACGCGAAATCCGTGGAACCTGAACCATACGACCGGGGGGTCATCCGGAGGCGCGGCAGCGGCGGTCTCGTCGGGCGTCGTGCCGCTCGCCCACGCCAGCGACGGCGGCGGCTCGATCCGCATCCCGGCGTCAAACTGCGGCCTGTTCGGCTTCAAGCCCTCGCGCGGCCGGCTGGCCGGCAACCTGGGCGACAAGGTCGTCGATTTGTCGGTGAACCACGCCGAGACCCATTCGGTGCGCGACTCGGCAGCCCTGTTCGCCGCAACCGAGCGGACTGACCAGGGCGCGCCCTACCGGCCGATCGGCTTTATCCAGAAGGCGGCGCGAAAGAGGCTGAGAGTCGGCGTGCTCTCGACGAGCGGCTCCGGCCGCCAGCCGGACGCCGAGGTCAAGGCCGCGCTGGACGGAGCCGTGACGCTGCTGGAAGGCTTGGGACACCATGTCTCGGAGGCGCGCTGGCCGGTCGACTCCACCCGCTTCGGCCAGGACTTCCTGATCCTCTGGTCAGCCGGCGCGGCCATGGACATCGCGGCCATGAGCAAGAAACTGGGCCGGGCGCCGGACACGAGCATGGCCGAGCCCTTCTCGCTGGGCATGGCGGACCTGGTGGCGAACGCGCCGGCCGGCACGGTGGATGCCGCCATCGCCCGGCTGACGGCGGACTCTGCGGCCTATGACGCCTGGTTCAACGGCTTTGACGTTATCGTCTCGCCGGTGCTGACCAAGCCGCCTGTCCCGCTCGGCTACGTGTCGGGCGACGTGCCCTTCGCGACCCTCTCCGAGCGGTTGACCGACTATGTCGGCTATACCCCGCTTGAGAACATCGCCGGCGCCCCGGCCATGAGCGTACCGCTGCACTGGACGGCGGACGGCCTGCCGGTCGGCGTGCAGTTCGCAGCGAAAGCCGGCGCCGACGCCCTGCTGTTCCAGCTGGCCTATGCCCTTGAGGCGACGCGGCCGTGGGCGGGGCGGAAGCCACCGGTCAACGCGGGGTAGGCTTGCAAATTATGCAAGCATTGCTGATACTGCTTGCATGAACAGCAAGTGGCGCGAGACGCTGGCCGCCGTGTTCGCCGAGCCAACCTCCGGCACGGTGAACCGGGCGGCGATCGAAAGCCTGCTCGTCGCGGCTGGCTGCCAGATCACTGAAGGATCGGGCGCCCGCGTGCGGTTCGTCTTCGAGGACATGGTCGCCACGTTTCACAGGCCCCATCCCGCGAAGGAAGCAAAATGATATCAGGTGCGTGACGCCCGGGCGTTCCTGATCAGGATTGGAGTGAAACCGTGAGCGCCTTGACCTATCGGGGCTATGCCGCCCGCATCGAGTATGACAGCGACGATGAGGTTTTCGCCGGTCGGATCGCCGGCATCAGCGATCTGATCGGATTTCATGCCGATACGGTTGAGACCTTGAAGGCCGCCTTCCATGAGGCGGTGGATGACTACATCGAGACCTGCGCGAAACTCGGCAAGGCACCGCAGAAGCCGTTCTCAGGCCGACTGATGCTGCGGGTTGACCCCAGGGTGCACGCGGCCGCCAACCGCGCCGCGGAACTGGCCGGCAAGAGCCTGAACGCCTGGAGCGAGGACGCCTTGCGCCGGGCCGCCGGGGAAGGCTGAGGCGGCCCGTCAGTCAGCTCCGTTTTCACGGGCCGCCAACATCGCGCCCCCAAGCGCGCCCAACAGCTTCAGGCCGAGCACCATAGCGATCAGCGGGGTGAAGAAGTTCTGGAAGGCGACCACCGCGCCATCGAGGAAGACGTAAGCCAGCCAGATGGTCAGGGCGAACGCGAACCTGTTGCGCTCTGGCCGACGGCGGGAGAACCACCAGACGACGCCGAGCATCAGCAAAGGCCCGGCGATGCTCGTGGACCAGGTCGCCAGTTTCGGAGCCAGCGCCTTGTAGTAGGGCTCCGGATGCCCGGTATCGACGAGCAAGCTCCAGCCGGTGATGACCGCTGTGGCAACGATCAGATCAAGCGCCAGGACCAGAACGGCCAGGCCGAGCGCCTTGGCGAAATCGAGTGGTTTCAAGGACGCCTCCCCTAACAACCCGGGCCCTTGTGCTCAAGGACATGCCTGAGGATATCCGCAACCAGCTCGAAGTCGATCTTCGCGACATTCCTGAACCGGATACAGCCGCCGCCGAGGCTGGCGCCGCCGAGCCGGTCGCGGAACGCCTCGATGGCCCCGCGGCCAGCGTAGAGCGAGATGTACTGCTTCTGGCTGTTGAAGCTGAAGGCCGGCGTTCCTTCAGGACCATAGCCCGGCATGCCGTAGGCCATCTGCTCGGGCCAGCCGACGAAGATCTCCTGACAGAGGTCGCGGATGCGGGACATGGCCGGCGCGCGCTCGGGCTCCAGGGTGGTCATGTAGTCATCGACCGTGGCGGCGGTGGACTGGACCATGGCTCAGGCCTCCTCGAACACCTTCTTCAGCTCGTTCTTGAGGATCTTGCCGTTGGCGTTGCGCGGCAGGGTCTCGTGCCAGAAGACGACCTTCACCGGCACCTTGAAGGCGGCCAGGCGGTCAGCGACGAAGGCGCGCAGTTCCTGCTCGCTGGCTTCGGCGCCCTCCTTGAGAGTCACCACGGCGCCCGGCTCCTCGCCCAGCGTCTTGTGGGGGATGCCCACCAGGGCGGCGTCCATCACCGCAGGATGGTCGTAGAGGACGTTTTCCACCTCGATACAGTAGATGTTCTCGCCGCCGCGGATCAGCATGTCCTTGGCCCGGTCGATGATGAAGCAGAAGCCTTCCTCGTCGAGTCGTGCCAGGTCGCCCGTGCGGACCCAGCCGTCGACGAAGGTCTGGGCCGTGGCCTCCGGCTTGTTCCAGTAGAGCTTCACCACCTGCGGACCCTTGCACCACAGCTCACCGACCGTGCCGATGGGCAGTTCGGTGTAGGGCGCTTCGACCGTCATGATCTTCAGATCGGTGACCGGCACGGGTGGACCACAGCTGTCGGGGCGATGCTCGTAGTCCTCGGACGAGTTGGAGGTGGCCGTGGCGCTCGTCTCGGTCATGCCCCAGCCGTTGCCGGCGGAGGATTTGGGCCAGACTTCCTTGATCTTGCGCACCAGTTCAGGGGCCGACGGCGCGCCGCCGTAGGCCATGCTCTCGATCGACGACAGGTCGTACTTCTCCCGGGCCGGATGCTCAATCAGCTGCCAGGCGATGGTCGGCACCCCGCCGGCGCTGGTCAGGCGCTCGCGCTCGATGAGCTGCATTGCCAGTTCCGGATCCCAGCGGCGCATCATGGCCAGCTTGGCGCCGGCGTAGAGCGTCGGGTTGAGCACCGCGAAGCAGCCGGTGGCGTGGAAGAAGGGCACGCTGAGCAGGCTGCCCTTTTGCGGCAGGGTCGGGTCGGGCGTAGGGATGGCCTCGCCGCGACGCAGAAACGGCCGCGCGCCGGCGCAGAGGGCCGAAAAGATGTTGGAGTTGATGTTGCGCTGGGTCGCCAGGGCGCCCTTGGGCTTACCGGTGGTGCCGGAGGTGTAGAAGATGGTCGCGTCATCATCGGCGTCGATCTCGACTGCCGGCAGGGGCCAGTCGGGCAGACCGGCCCAGCTGTTGGGGCCGCCGATGGCGTCTTCCATCTTGCTGACGAAAGGATGGGCCACTTCGTCGACCATCCGGCTGACGAAGACGTGCTCCAGGCCCGGGCAGTTGGGGAAATGCTCGGCCAGCCGGTCGAACCGCTCCACGTCGACGATGCAGATCTTGGCCCCAGAGTCGGTCAGGCCGTACTCCAGCTCCGGTCCGGTCCACCAGGCGTTCAGCGGCGTAATGATCGCACCCAGACTTGCGGCGGCGTAGAAAGCCACCGGCCATTCCGGCAGATTGCGCATGACGATGGCGACCCGGTCGCCCTTCTTCACGCCCTTCTCCGACAGCGCCATGGCGAACGAAGCCACCGCCCTGTGGAAGGCCTCGAAGGTCACGCGCTCGTCCTCGTGGACCAGGAAGACCTTCTCGCCGTGCGCCCGTCCGATGGTCACCACGTCGCGCAGCGTCGGCGGGGCGTTCTTCCAGACCCGGGTCTTGATGCCGCGGATCTCGATCTCTTCCATCTCGGTCGGCATGCCCGGCGCGGTCAGGGCGGCATAGGCCTCCCGGACGGTCATCACGGGCCACGTGGCCCCGGTCGCGGCGGCGTCGGTCATGCAAACTCTCCCTGGATACGATCTGGCGTTCTTGGCGACGCTTGCCGCCGTCAAAAGCACAGGCGCGGCGGGCATGCAAACGCCCGTTTGAGCCGGACCTCATGCTTTTGACGCATGGTCTCCATGTCGGGCGCTGGGATACCGCTTTCGGCCGGACGCAGGCACTTTGCGGCCATGGTTCAGTTCCCCCTGCACACCCGCGCCACAGCGCCGTTCGAGGCCAAGCCGTTTCTCGACCAGGCCGGCCAGTCGATCGGCTATGTGCCGGCGCTGTTGGCCCAGATGGCCGAGGCCCCTGCCCTTCTCGAGGGCTATGCGACCCTCGGCGCCATCTTCCGCAAGAGCGACTTTTCGCCGCTCGAGCAGCAGCTGGTCCTGCTGGCCGTCTCAGTGGAACACCAAAGCCGCTACTGCACGCCGGCTCATGCGGCCAGGGCCCGCGCCGCCGAACTGGACGAAGACGCAATCGACGCCGTCCGCGAGAACCGCGCCATCGACGATCCGCGTCTGGAGGCGCTGCGAGCCTTTACCAGCCGCCTGGTCCGCGCCAGGGGCGACCTCGCCCGGCCCGAGGTGGACGCCTTCCTGGCCGCCGGCTTCACGCAGGCCAACGCCCTGGAGATCATCCTGGCGATTGGCCTCAAGACCCTGTCGACCTACGTCAGTCACATCGCCCGGACCCCGCTCGACCCGCCCCTGATCGCCGACGCGCTCACGGTCGGACGTCGCATCGCCTGAAGGAGCTCCCCCATGAAACGCCTGATCCTCGCCCTGGCCCTGGCCACGACTGTCCTGCCCGGAGCCGCGATGGCCGCCAAGCCGCCGGTCTATACAGCCCCGTTCTCGCA